>NZ_JASATI010000036.1:0-49599 GCF_038440225.1 Hydrogenophaga sp. OTU3427
GGGGGGGCGGCACCTCCTCTTTTTTCGGCCCCCCCCCCCCGCGCGGCGCGGGCGGCCCGGCACCCCCTCAAGGGGGCAACACCAGCAGACCGGCAAAGCCGGCTCTGCGGTGTTCCCGGTCAATACACCCGCGCCGGCTGACGCGTGGGCTTTATCCGTCAGAATCGGGGACCATGAAACAGGCGTCCCCGATTTCTTTTCCCCCCTTTGATTTCCTGCAGTCGCTGGCCGCGTCGGTGCAGCTGCCCGACTGGCTGGTGGCCGAGCTGCAGAACCGCGTGGTGCTGTTCGCCAACCACGTGCTGATGCAGGAACCGCAGGCGCAGGAGCGCCTCAAGCACCAGTGTGGCAAGGCCATGCTGGTGCGCTGGGGCAGCTTCGACTTGCGCCTGGCGGCCACGCCCGCCGGTCTGCTGGAACGCAGCCCGGTGGCCGCCGAACCGGACCTCACCATCACCCTGGTGCAGACGTCGCCGCTGCTCATCGCTCAGTCGGTGCTGAGCGGCCAGAAACCCGAGGTGTCCATACAGGGCGACGTGCAACTGGCCGCCGAAGTGGCCTGGTTGGCCGACAACCTGCGCTGGGACATGGAGGAAGACCTGTCGCGATTCCTGGGGGACGCCGCCGCCCACACCCTGGTGGGGCAGGCACGTTCGCTGGCCGAGGCCGTGCGCGGTTTCGTGGCGCGGGTGATGCCGGCGGCACCGGGCGCGGGTGACGCGCCCAAGGCCGCGCCATGAGGCGGTTTTTCCGCGGCGCCTTCATCGTCTGGGTGGTGTTGCGCCATGGGCTGGACGAACTGGTCCTGTCCAGCTTCCAGCACCCCTTCCTGCGCCTGCTCACCCGCTGGGTGTCGATCGGCCGCGACCTGAGCGTGCCGCGAGGCCAGCGCTTGCGCGAGGCGCTGGAGCGCCTGGGCCCCATATTCGTCAAGTTTGGCCAGGTGCTGTCCACCCGGCGTGACCTGCTGCCGCCCGACATCGCCGACGAACTGGCCGCGCTGCAGGACCGCGTGCCGCCCTTCCCGAGCGCCGTGGCCGTGGCCACTGTCGAGCGCGCCTTCGGACGCCGGGTGGACCAGGTGTTCGCCACCTTCGAGCATGTCCCCGTGGCCAGCGCGTCCATCGCCCAGGTGCACTTCGCGACGCTGAACGACGGCCGCGAGGTGGCGGTCAAGGTGCTGCGGCCCAACATGCTGCCGGTGATCGAGAAGGACCTGGGCCTGATGCGGGTCATGGCGGGCTGGGTCGAGCGTCTGTCGGCCGATGGCAAGCGGCTGAAGCCGCGCGAGGTGGTGGCCGAGTTCGACAAGTACCTGCACGACGAGCTGGACCTGGTGCGCGAAGCCGCCAACGCCGCCCAGCTGCGCCGCAACATGTCGGAGCTGGGCCTGGTGCTGATCCCCGAGATGTTCTGGGACTACTGCCACCCCGAGGTGATGGTGATGGAGCGCATGAAGGGCGTGCCCATCAGCCGTGTGGACGAGCTGCGCGCGCGTGGCGTGGACATCCCGCGCCTGGCGCGCGATGGCGTCACCATCTTCTTCACCCAGGTGTTCCGCGACGGCTTTTTCCACGCCGACATGCACCCGGGCAACATCCAGGTCAGCGTGGACCCGGCCAGCTTCGGCCGCTACATTTCGCTGGACTTCGGCATCGTCGGCACCCTGACCGAGTTCGACAAGGAGTACCTGGCGCAGAACTTCTCGGCTTTTTTTCGCCGCGACTACAAGCGCGTGGCCCAACTGCACATCGAAAGCGGCTGGGTGCCGCGGGACACCCGGGTGGACGAGCTGGAGGCCGCCATCCGCACCGTCTGCGAACCCTATTTCGACCGGCCGCTGAAGGAGATTTCCCTTGGCATGGTGCTGATGCGCCTGTTCCAGACTTCGCGCCGCTTCAACGTCGAGATCCAGCCGCAGCTGGTGCTGCTGCAGAAGACCCTGCTCAACATCGAGGGCCTGGGCCGCGAGCTGGACCCCGAGCTGGACCTGTGGAGCACCGCCAAGCCCTTTCTGGAGAAGTGGATGCTCGACCAGGTGGGGCCGCAGCGACTGCTGCGCCAGCTCAAGGAGGAGGCGCCCCAGTACGCCAAGCTGCTGCCCGCCTTGCCGCGCCTGCTGCACGACTACCTGCAGCAGCGGCCCGACGAGTTGCGGCGCGAGGTCAAGGCCCTGATGGACGAGCAGCGTCGCACCAACCGCTTGTTGCAGGCCATCCTCTACGGCGGCCTGGGCTTCCTGCTGGGCCTGCTGGCCATGCAGCTGCTGGTGCGCGTCAAGCTCTGGTGAGGTCGGCACGGCTGGGCTGATGGTGGCCCCTTGAAGCCCTGGGGCCATGCCCCAATTTATAATGACGGGTTTTGTTCATCGGCCTGACCGAGGGGTGTCTGCTCCCGTTCGGGCCATGTTGCGGTTTTTCACCAGGTCCAAGCCATGCCCATCTACGCTTACAAGTGTGCGTCCTGCGGTCACGCCAAGGACGTGTTGCAAAAAATGGCCGATGCGCCACTGACCGTGTGCCCGTCCTGCGGCGCCGAGTCCTTCTCCAAACAGCTCACGGCCGCTGGCTTCCAGCTCAAGGGTTCGGGCTGGTACGCCACCGATTTCCGTGGTGGTTCGGGTGGCGCGAGCGCCCCTGCGGCCGCGGGTACTGCTGCCACGTCCGATGCGGCGGCAGCGCCCGCGCCGGCGGTGGCCGACAGCGGCGGCGCCTCGGCCGGCGGCTGCGGCACGTCCTGCGCCTGCCACTGACACCCCCTTGCCTCCGACCTGGAACCCCCACCCATGATTGCTGCTCTGCGCAAATGGCTGTTTGCCGGCCTGCTGGTGCTGGTGCCGCTCATCATCACCCTCTGGGTGTTGGACTGGGTGGTCTCCACGCTGGACCAGACCCTGCGCGTGTTGCCCGCCTCGTGGCAGCCCGACCAGTGGCTGGGCATGCACATCCCCGGCCTGGGCGTGCTGTTTGCGCTGGCGGTGCTGCTGAGCATCGGCGCGCTGGCGTCCAACATCATCGGCAACAAGCTGGTGCACTGGTGGCACGCCATGCTGCACCGCATCCCGGTGGTGCGCTCCATCTATTCGGGTGTCAAACAGGTGTCCGACACCCTGTTCTCCGAAAAAGGCAACGCCTTTCGCAAGGCCATCCTGGTGCAGTGGCCGCGGGAGGGCATGTGGACCATCGCCTTTCTCACCGGCAGCCCCGCCGGCGAGGTGGCCAAGGAGCTGCCCGACGACTGCCTCAGCGTCTACGTGCCCACCACGCCCAACCCCACCGGCGGCTACTTCGTGATGGTGCCGCGCAGCCAATGTGTGGAGCTGGCGATGAGCGTGGACGAGGCCCTGACCTATGTGATTTCCATGGGCGTGATCGTGCCCGGCAGCCCAAAGAGCCCCAAGCTCAAACCTGCGGCGGTCCTGCCCGACGCCTGAAGACCGCTTTCAAGATAACCGACGAACCCCGAGAGAAGAGAGAGAAACAAGCCATGGCGATGCGTACCCACTATTGCGGTCTGGTGACCGAAGCCCTGATGGGCCAGACCGTGACCCTGTGCGGCTGGGTCAACCGCCGCCGTGACCACGGCGGGGTGATCTTTGTCGACCTGCGCGACCGCGAAGGCTATGTGCAGGTGGTGTGCGACCCCGACCGCGCCGAGATGTTCAAGACCGCCGAAGGCCTGCGCAACGAGTTCTGCGTGCAGATCACCGGCCTGGTGCGCGCGCGCCCCGAAGGCACGGCCAACGACAGCCTCAAGAGCGGCAAGATCGAGATCCTGTGCCACGAGCTGAACGTGCTCAACCCCTCGGTCACGCCGCCCTTCCTGCTGGACGACGACAACCTGTCGGAGACCACCCGCCTCACGCACCGCGTGCTGGACCTGCGCCGCCCCTACATGCAGCGCAACCTGATGCTGCGCTACAAGGTGGCCATGGAGGTGCGCAAGTTCCTCGACAGCAACGGCTTCGTCGACATCGAGACGCCCATGCTCACCAAGAGCACGCCCGAAGGCGCGCGCGACTACCTGGTGCCCAGCCGCGTGCACGACGGCCAGTTCTTCGCGCTGCCGCAGTCGCCCCAGCTGTTCAAGCAGCTGCTGATGGTGGCCGGCTTCGACCGCTACTACCAGATCACCAAGTGCTTCCGCGACGAGGACCTGCGCGCCGACCGCCAGCCCGAGTTCACCCAGATCGATATCGAGACCTCCTTCCTCACCGAGCAGGAGATCCGTGACATGTTCCAGGGCATGATCAAGACGGTGTTCCAGAACGTGCTGGACATCGACCTGGGCGAGTTCCCGGTGATGGCCTACAGCGAGGCCATGCACCGCTACGGCTCCGACAAGCCCGACCTGCGCGTCAAGCTCGAATTCACCGAACTCACCGACGTCATGGCCGACGTGGACTTCAAGGTCTTCAGCGCGCCGGCCCAGATGAAGAACGGCCGCGTGGTCGCCCTGTGTGTGCCGGGCGGCGCCGAGATGAGCCGCAGCGAGATCGACGCCTACACCGAGTTCGTCAAGATCTACGGCGCCAAGGGCCTGGCCTGGATCAAGGTCAACGAAGTGGCCAAGGGCCGTGACGGCCTGCAGTCGCCCATCGTCAAGAACCTGCACGACGCCGCCGTGGCCGAGATCCTCAAGCGCACCAACGCGCAGGACGGCGACATCCTGTTCTTCGGCGCCGACAAGGCCAAGGTGGTCAACGACGCCATCGGCGCGCTGCGCATCAAGATCGGCCACAGCGAGCTGGGCAAGAAGAAGGGCTTCTTCGAGCAGCGCTGGGCGCCGATGTGGGTGGTCGACTTCCCCATGTTCGAGCACGACGAGGAAGAAGACCGCTGGACCGCGGTGCACCACCCCTTCACCGCGCCCAAGGACGGCCACGAGGACTGGATGGTGACGGCGCCCGAGAAGTGCATCGCCAAGGGTTACGACATGGTCCTGAACGGCTGGGAAATCGGCGGCGGCTCGGTGCGTATCCACCGCGCCGACGTGCAGCAGAAGGTGTTCGACGCGCTGAAGATCTCGCCCGAGGACGCGCAGCTCAAGTTCGGCTTCCTGCTCGACGCCCTGCAGTACGGCGCGCCCCCGCACGGTGGCCTGGCCTTCGGCCTGGACCGCATCATCACCCTGATGACCGGTGCCGAGTCCATCCGCGACGTGATCGCCTTCCCCAAGACCCAGCGCGCCCAGTGCCTGCTCACGCAAGCGCCGTCGCCGGTGGACGAAAAGCAGCTGCGCGAACTGCACATCAAGCTGCGCAACCTGGACGCGGCGAAGGCCTGAGTCTTTTCGCGTGCCCCCGCCCCATGTCCTCGCTCGGAGGACATGAGCGGAACAGGGCACCGGCCACCCCGATCCGCTCGGTGTCGACCGTCACCGAGCGATCACAACCCCCGGTCAGTCCCCTGGCACGATGTCCATGGAGCGTGTGCTGGCGTGTTCCCGCTTTTGCCCGTACATGCGGGCGTCGGCCTCGCGCAGCAGGGCCACCAGGTGGGCGCCGTCTTCAGGGAAGGTCGCCACGCCCATGCTGAAACCCACCGGCGTGGGCGGTCCGTCGAACAGGGGCGTCCGGCGCAGTTCCCGCTTCAGCCGGTTCACCGCCTGATCCAGGGCCTCTCGGCTCTCGCCCTCCAGCATCACCACGAATTCGTCGCCGCCCAGGCGCGCCACCAGGTCGGTGCTGCGGGTGGCGTTCTGGGCCCGCTTGGCCACCTCGCGCAGCACACCGTCGCCGGCCGCGTGGCCGTGGCGGTCGTTCAGCGCCTTGAACCCGTCCAGGTCCAGCACGACAACGGCCATGTGTTCGCCCCGCCGCTCGGCCCGGCGCAAGGCCTGGCTCGCGAAGGCGTCCAGCTGGCGGCGGTTGGCCAGGCCGGTCAGGGGGTCGTTGAGCGCCATCTTCTGCAGCCGTTCCTGCACCCGCAGGTTGACCGCCAGGCTCATGCCGCAGATCCAGGCCAGGTTGTGCGTGAGCAGCAGCAGGAAAACAATGCCCATCACCGGGTGCTGCAACATGTCGCTGCCCGGCGGTGCCCGCATGACGATGGACCAGCGCAGCACAAAGGCCAGGGCGGCCATGGCCACGAAGGCGGCGCAGACGCCGTAGATCACCCGCCAGCGGCCCTCGTTGCGCCACAGCAGCAGGCCGGCGGTGGTCAGCAGCACCGTCATGATCAAGGGGTCCTGCAGCATGTAGCGGGCCTGTGCGTTGTCCCGGTGCATGGTGGCGATCACCGCGGCCACCACCAGCACGGCGACCGACCAGAGCCAGCGCCACTGGGGCCGGCCCAGTTGCTTGAAGCGCAGCAGCCCTTCCACGTGCAGCAGCGCCGCACCCACCAGGAGGGTGTTGTTGACCGGTGAAAAAGCGCTGCCCAGCTGCGGGCGCAGGATCACCGCGACAAAACCCAGGCCGCTGCTGATGGCGGCCAGGGTCCACACGCCGGGGCCGGGCACATCGCGGTTGATGTACCACAGGGCCGCCATCACCAGGATCGCCACGCCATTGACAATGGCGACGATCAGGCTGACCGTGGGGTAGTGAAGATCCGGCATTGGACGCAAAATTTAACACTTATGCGCAGTTTGAAACGTGCTCGAGCCCCTCGCGCTGCGGTTCGTTTCGACTTTCTTGCCACACTGTCCCCGTGCCGCACCACCACCCGATGACCGACATACGCCCCTTCAAGATCCCGCAATCGGTGCTGGTGGTGATCCACACGCCCGATCTGCAGGTGCTGCTGATCGAGCGCGCCGACGCGCCGGGTTTCTGGCAGTCGGTCACGGGTGCCAAGGACTTTGCCCAGGAAACCTGGGCCGCCACCGCCGCGCGCGAGGTGCGCGAGGAAACGGGTCTGGACGCGCGGGCGCCCGGCCACCACCTGCGCGACTGGGCGCTGGAAAACGTCTACGAGATCTACCCGCATTGGCGCCACCGCTACGCGCCCGGTGTCACGCACAACACCGAGCGCCTCTTCGGCCTGTGTGTGCCGGCACCGCTGCCGGTGCGCCTGAGTCCGCGCGAACACACGGCGCAGGCCTGGTGGCCCTGGGCGGATGCGGCCGAACGCTGTTTTTCGCCGTCCAACGCCGAGGCCATCCTGTGGCTGCCGCGCCTGGGTGGCGCGCGGTCCATCTAAGGTATCCGGTGGCATGATCGCGTGATGGACCGATTCCGAGTCGCCACCTACAACATCCACAAGGGCGTGCAAGGCCTGGGGCCGGCGCGCCGGCTCGAAATCCACAACCTGGGCCATGCGGTCGAGCAGCTCGACGCCGACATCGTCTGCCTGCAGGAGGTGCGCAGCCACCACCACAAGCTCAAGAAGCGGTTTGCCCACTGGCCCGAGCAGGCGCAGGCCGACTACCTGTCGCCCGAGGGCTACGAGGCCATCTACCGCACCAACGCCTTCACCCGCCACGGCGAACACGGCAACGCGCTGCTGTCGCGCTGGCCGGTGCTGGCCACCGGCCACCAGGACGTGTCCGACCACCGCTTCGAGCAGCGCGGCCTGCTGCACGCCGAGGTGCAGGTGGGCGCGCGCACCGTGCACGTGGTGGTGGTCCACCTGGGGCTGATCCACGCCAGCCGCGAACGCCAGGTGCAGCGCCTGGGCCAGTTCATCGCGCGCGAGGTGCCGGCGAACGCGCCGCTGGTCGTGGCCGGCGACTTCAACGACTGGAGCGCCCGGCTGCTGGCGCCCATGGCCGATCTCGACCTGCGCACTTTCGAAGGCATACGCCTGCCGACCTATCCCTCGCGCCTGCCGCTGCTGCATCTGGACCGCATCTACGTGCGTGGGCTGCACCCGGTCTCGGCCCAGGTGCCCCATGGGCGGGCCTGGGCGCGCATGTCCGACCACCTGCCGCTGATCGCGGAACTGGCCTTCTGAACGCACCATGGCCGTGTTGCCCAACGACGACTGGCGTCCGGCCCGACCGCAGCCTGGCCACCGGTTGCAGCTGCTGCAGGGCGGCGAGGCGTTTTTCCCGGCGCTGGTCGCGGCCATGGACGCCGCTGCCCAGTCGGTCCACCTGGAAACCTACATCTTTGACTTCGCTGGCAGCTCCTTGCAGGTGGCCGAGGCCCTGGTGCGCGCGGCCCGGCGTGGCGTGCATGTGCGCCTGGTGGTGGACGGCATCGGCACGCCCCACATCCCCGAGGCCTGGCGGCAGCGTTTCAGCGAGGCCGGGGTGTATTGGCGGGTGTACGCGCCGCTGGGCCGCTTCGGCATGGCCCTGCCCAGCAGCTGGCGCCGCCTGCACCGCAAGCTGTGCGTGGTGGACGGCCGGGTGGGTTTTTGTGGCGGCATCAACATCATCGATGACCTCAACGACGTGGCGCTCGGGCGGCTGAGCCTGCCCCGGCTGGACTTTTCGCTGCAGGTCAGTGGCCCGCTGGTGGCCGACATGGCCGAAACCATGGAGCGCCTGTGGTGGCGTCTGCAGGCGGTGCGCAAGGCGCGCCAGCGCGAATTCCGCGCCGCCTGGGACGCGTTGCGCACCGGCACACCGGTGGGGGATTTTTCGGCCTTGTTCGACCTGGGCGACACCCCCCGACCAGGGCCATCCAGAGGCATGGCCCACGCCGGCAGCGCCGCCTTGGTGCTGCGCGACAACCTGCGCCACCGCCACGACATCGAGCGTGCCTACCTCAAGGCCATCGGCGAGGCCCACCACGAGGTGCTGATCGCCAACGCCTACTTCATCCCCGGGCGCAAGCTGCGCCGTGCGCTGGTGATGGCGGTGTCGCGCGGTGTGCGTGTGCGCTTGCTGCTGCAGGGCAAATACGAACACTTCATGCAGTACCACGCGGCGCGGCCGGTGTTCCACCAGCTGCTGAGCGCCGGCGTGCAGATCTTCGAGTACGTGCCCAGCGCCCTGCACGCCAAGGTGGCCGTGGTCGACCGCCGCTGGGCCACGGTGGGCTCGACCAATCTCGACCCCTTGAGCCTGCTGCTGGCGCGCGAGGCCAACGTGGTCAGCGCCGACGAAGGCTTCGCGCGGGCGCTGCACGAACGGCTGCACCACATCGTGACCCACGACGGCCGTGCCCTGCAGCCGCAGGCGCTGGCGGCGCGCCCATGGCCCCAGCGTGCGCTGGACCGGCTGGCCTTCATGGTGATGCGGGCCAGCCTGTTTCTCACCGGCCACAGGTACTGATGTCCCCCCGCGCCGCTTCGCGTCACCCCCCGGGGGGCGACACCAGCCGTCTGGCGGAGCCAGCCCGACGGTGTCCCCGGTGCTGTCCTGGCGCGCCTGATGGCGCTTGATTCAGAACGCCCGCAGCCGTGGCCTTGCCCAACGACCTGATCGTTCAGCGCCCCGAGGGCCTGTACTGCCCACCGGGCGATTTCTACATCGACCCCTGGCGCAGGGTGGAGCGCGCCGTGATCACCCACGCCCACGCAGACCACGCGCGCAACGGCCATGCCCACTACCTGGCCACACAGGCGTCCGAAGGGGTCCTGCGGGCACGCTTGGGCGCCATCACGTTGCAGACGCTGCCCTACGGCGAGGTGGTGGAGCACCGGGGCGTGCGTGTCTCCCTGCACCCCGCCGGCCATGTGCTGGGTTCGGCCCAGGTCCGGGTGGAGCACGCCGGCCGCGTGTGGGTGGCCAGCGGCGACTACAAGGTCGCGGCCGACCCCACCTGCGCGCCTTTCGAGCCGGTGCGCTGCGACGTGTTCATCACCGAGTCCACCTTCGGCCTGCCCATCTACCGCTGGCAACCGGACGCGCTCGTGTTCGCTGACATCAACGCCTGGTGGGCCGGCAACGCCAGCCAGGGCCGTGCCAGCGTGCTGGCCTGCTACAGCTTTGGCAAGGCGCAACGGCTGCTCAGCGGCCTGGATGCGTCCATCGGCCCCATCGTCTGCCACGGTGCCGCCGACCCGATCAACCGCGCTTACCGCGCCGCCGGTGTGGTGCTGCCCGAGACCACGCCCGCCACCCAGCTCGACAAGGCCGGCGCCGCCCGCGCCATGGTCCTGTGTCCGCCGGGTGCCCTGGGCGGTGTGTGGCTGCGCCGTTTCGGTGACCACAGCGACGCCTTCGCCAGCGGCTGGATGCGCCTGCGTGGCGGGCGGCGGCGTGGCGGCTTCGACCGTGGCTTTGCCCTCAGCGACCACGCCGACTGGCCCGGGCTGATGTCGGCCATCGCCGCCACCGGTGCGCAGCGGGTCATCGTCACCCATGGCAGCGTGCCGGTGATGGTGCGCCACCTCGGCGCACAAGGCCTGCTGGCCGAGGCCTTCGAAACCGAATACGGCGACGAACAGGATCCGCCCGAGGGTGCGCCGGCATGAAACGGTTTGCCCGCCTGTACAGCGAGCTGGACGCCAGCACCGCCACCCAGGCCAAGGTGGAGGCGCTGCGCCGCTACTTCGCCGATGCACCGCCCGAGGACGCCGCCTGGGTGGTGTATTTCCTGGCCGGGGGCAAGCCGCGCCAGGTGGTGCGCACCGCGGCCCTGCGGGCCATGGCCTGCGAGCTGGCCGGCCTGGACGACTGGCTGTTCGAGGCCAGCTACCAGGTGGTGGGCGACCTGGCCGAGACCATCGCCCTGCTGGTGCCCGACGCACCCGACGCCGACCACCGCTTGGCCGAACTGGGCCTGAACGACTGGGTGACCCAGCACCTGCTTCCCCTGCGTGGCCAGTCCTCCGAGGCCGTGGACCTGGCCCTGCGGAAGTGGTTCTGCGCCCTGGACGCCAGCGGGCGTTTCCTGCTGATCAAGCTGGTGGGTGGGGGCTTCCGTGTGGGCGTGAGCAAGCTGCTGGTGCAACGCGCCCTGGCCGAACACGCGGGACTGGACCCCAAGCGGGTGGCCCGGCGGATGATGGGCTACACCGATGCCCAGGCCGTGCCCACCGCGGCGCGTTACCTGGCCCTGGTGGCACCCGAAGGCAGCGCCTTGGATGCCGCGCGGGACGGCGGCCAGCCCTATCCCTTTTTTCTCGCCCAGCCGCTGGCCGACGCTTTTCGCCTGCCCGACGACACGGCCCGGTGGGCGCCACTGCTGGGCGAGCCCGCCGCCTGGCTGGTGGAGTGGAAGTTCGACGGCATCCGGGGGCAAGTGCTCCAGCGCGCTGGCCAGGTCTGGGTGTGGACACGGGGTGAGGAACTGGTGACCGAGCGCTATCCCGAGCTGGTGGCGGACGCGGCGGCGTGGCCGGACGGCACCGTGCTCGATGGGGAAATCCTGGCCTGGGACACCACCGCGGACCGGCCGGCGCCCTTCGCCAGGCTGCAGCAGCGCATCGGCCGCAAGACCCTGTCGCGCAAGCTGCTGGCCGAGCTGCCCGTGCGTTTTGTCGCCTACGACCTGCTGGAAGCCGAGGGCACCGACTGGCGTGAGCGGCCGCAGTGGCAGCGCCGCGCCCGCCTGGAGCAACTGGCGGGTGAATGCCCCGGCTTGCGGCTGTCGCCGCTGCTGTCGGCACCCGACTGGCCCGCTCTGGCGGCCGAGCGCGCGTTGGCCCGCGAGCGTGGTTTTGAAGGCCTGATGCTCAAGCAGCGCGAGGCCCGTTATGGTGTCGGCCGCACCCGCGGCGGCGGCCTGTGGTGCAAGTGGAAGCTGGACCCCATGGTGGTGGACGCGGTGCTGATCTATGCCCAGGCTGGCCACGGGCGGCGCGCGGCGCTCTACACCGACTACACCTTCGCCGTCTGGAGCCGCCCGCCGGCCAGCGCCGACGAGGCGCAGGCGGTGGTCGAGGCCATCGCGCGGCGCGAACCGGCCCAGCCCGGCGCCCTGCAACTGGTGGCCTTCGCCAAGGCCTACTCGGGCCTGACCGACGCCGAGTTCGCCCAGGTCGACGCGGTGATCCGCCAGACCACGCTGGAGAAGTTCGGCCCGGTGCGCAGCGTGCGGCCCACGCTGGTGTTCGAGCTGGGCTTCGAGGGCATCGGCGCCAGCCCGCGCCACAAGAGCGGGCTGGCGGTGCGTTTCCCGCGTCTGCTGCGCCTGCGCCCCGACAAGCCGCTGCACGAGGCCAACACCCTGACGGACCTGCGCGCGCTCATGGTCGCCGGGCAATAACCTCAGCCCCTTGCCGGGGCGGGGGGCGGTGTTAGCATGCCCGGATGTTGAGGAAAGTTGAACCAAGCATGAACCCCACAGACGATTCCGGTCGGCACGACGAGGACGTCGGCGTCCCCGTGTCGGTCAAGATCCGCGAGCGCATCCAGGCGGCGCGCAAGCGTTTTCACTCCAACGACAACATCGCCGAGTTCATCCAGCCCGGCGAGCTGGACAAGCTGCTCGAAGAGGTCACGGTGAAGATGCAGGGCGTGCTCGACGCCATGGTGATCGACACCGCCAACGACCACAACACCGGCGACACCGCGCGGCGCGTGGCCAAGATGTACCTCAAGGAGGTCTTCAACGGCCGCTACGTCAAGGGTCCCAGCGTGACGGAGTTCCCCAACGCCGAGCACCTCAACGAGCTGATGATCGTTGGTCCCATTACCGTGCGCAGCGCCTGCAGCCACCACTTCTGCCCGGTGATCGGCAAGATCTGGATCGGCGTCATGCCCAACGAACACACCAACGTGATCGGCCTGTCCAAGTACGCCCGCCTGGCAGAGTGGATCATGGGCCGTCCGCAGATCCAGGAAGAAGCCGTGGTGCAGCTGGCCGACCTGATCCAGGAAAAAACCCAACCCGATGGCCTGGCCATCGTGATGGAGGCCAGCCACTACTGCATGGCCTGGCGCGGCGTGAAGGACATGGACAGCAAGATGATCAACTCGGTCATGCGCGGCGTGTTCCTCAAGGACCCCAACCTGCGGCGCGAATTCCTCTCGCTCATCCCTCGAAAGAACTGACATGCTGGTGCGTCTGCTTTACGTGAGCCGTTCGGTGTCCAAGGACAGTGCCGAGGCCATCGAGTCCATCCTGCACGCCTCGCGCAACCACAACCTGCACCACGGCATCACCGGCATCCTGTGCTACGGCGGCGGTGTGTTCCTGCAGGCCATCGAAGGCGGCCGCGAGGCGGTGAACAAGCTCTACAACCACATCATCGAAGACCCGCGCCATGCCGACGTGGTGCTGCTGCACTACGAGGAAATCACCGAACGGCGCTTCGGGGGCTGGACCATGGGCCAGGTCAACCTGAGCAAGCTCAACACCTCCATCGTGCTCAAGTACTCCGAGAAGCCCGAGTTCGACCCGTATTCGGTGTCGGGCAAGGTGTCGCTGGCGCTGCTCGAAGAGCTGATGGCCACCGCCTCCATCATCGGTCGCGCCTGACCTTCTTCCTTCTCCGAGGCCGCAGCCCGCCGCCGGTGCTGCGGCCTTCGCCGTTCTGAATCCCCGTGTCGCTCACCGCTTTCCTGTTGATCGTGCTGGCCGGTCTGATCCACGCCGGCTGGAACATCGTGGCCAAGAAGGCCGGGGGCGATGCGCGCTTCGCCTTCTTCACCGCCGTCTGGATGATGCTGGTGTGGGCGCCGCTGGGCGGGTGGCTGGGCCGTGCCGAGGTGCCGCGGTGGGGTGCCACCGAATGGGCCTTCGTGGCCGCCAGCGGCGTGTTGCACGTGGTCTATTACGTGGTGCTGCTGCGGGGCTACCGCAAGGCCGACCTCACCGTGGTCTATCCCCTGGCGCGGGGCACCGGCCCGCTGCTGTCCTCGTTGGTGGCCATCGTCTTTCTGGGTGAACGGATTTCGGCCCTGGGTATGGCGGGCGTCGTGGGTGTGGTGCTGGGCGTGTTCCTGATCGCCGGCGGACCTGGCCTGCTGCGCGCCGCCCACGATCCTGCCGCCCGCCAACGGGTGCACAAGGGCATGTTCTACGGCGTGGTCACGGGCCTGTTCATCGCCGCCTACACCGTGGTCGATGGCTACGCGGTCAAGGTGCTGCTGATGTCGCCCATCCTGGTCGACTACATGGGCAACTTCTTTCGCGTGGCGCTGCTGGCACCCAATGCCCTGCGCGACCGCGCCGCCACCCTGCGACTGTGGCGCACGCAGTGGCGCCACGCCCTGGTGGTGGCCACCATCAGCCCCGTGGCCTACGTGCTGGTGCTCTACGCCATGCGCGAGGCGCCGCTCTCACACGTGGCGCCGGCACGCGAGGTGTCGATGTTGTTCGCCGCGCTGCTGGGCGGCCACTTGCTGGGCGAGGGCGACCGCCTGGCCCGCCTGCTTGGCGCCGCATGTATCGCCGGGGGTGTCATCGCTCTGGCGCTGGGCTGAGAAGGTGTGAACGAATCCTTCATGCCCGATTCATCCACATCTTCTGAGGCTGTCATGCGCACGCCCACCCTCATCGGCTGCGATTTCTCCAGTGCCCCGACGCGGCGCAAACCCATCGTGGTGGCCCACGGTGCCCTGGCCGGTGGCCGCGTGGCCTTGGCGCGCATCGACGGTTTCGACACGCTCGACGCCTGGGGCGACTGGTTGGCCCAGCCGGGCGACTGGGTGGGCGGCTTCGACCTGCCGTTTGGCCTGCCGCGCGAACTGGTGCAGCAGTTGGGCTGGCCCACCGACTGGGCCGCCTGCATGGACCACTACGCGGCCTTGTCACGCACCGACATTCGCGACCGTTTCGCCGCCTTTTGTGCCGCGCGGCCGGTGGGGCAGAAGTTCGCCCACCGTGCCACCGACGGCCCGGCGGGTTCCAGCCCGAGCATGAAGTGGGTCAACCCTCCGGTGGCCTTCATGCTGCACGCGGGTGTGCCGCGCCTGCGCGCGGCCGGTGTCTCCCTGCCTCGCCTGTCTGGCGGCGACCCTAAGCGCGTCGCGCTGGAGGCCTATCCCGGCCTGCTGGCCCGCGAAGTGCTGGGCAGCCGCTCGTACAAGAGCGACGACAAGGCCAAGCAGACGCCGGAACGCCTGATCGCGCGCAAGGACCTGGTGGAGGCGTTGGAGCAGGGCCGCACCCGCCTGGGCTTGCGCCTCAAGCTCAGCCATGCCCAGCGCGATACCCTGGTGGACGACGCCAGCGGCGACCGGCTGGACGCCGTGTTGTGCCTGCTGCAGGCCGGCTGGGCACAACAGCAGCAAGCGGCGGGCCATGGGTGCCATGGACTGCCCGAATGTGATCCACTGGAAGGCTGGATCGTCACCGCCTGAAGGCCGGGCGAAATTTTCGAAAGGGGACACCATGAGCCAGAACGAACCCGTTCACACACCCGGCACGCGCTACGCGCTGGTCGAAGCCGCCTGGCACGCCGACATCGTGCAGCAGGCGCGCGACGCCTTTTTGCAGGAGATGGCGCGCTGCGGCGTGCCGGCCGATGCGATCGACGTCGTCGACGTGCCCGGTGCCTTCGAGGTGCCGCTGCATGTCAAGCGCCTGGCGCTGTCGGGACGGTACGCGGCGGTGGTGGCCAGCGCTCTGGTGGTGGACGACGGCACCTACCGGCACGACTTCATGGCCGCCAGCGTGATCGACGCCCTGATGCGCGTGCAGCTGGACACCGATGTGCCGGTCATTCTGGCGGTGCTGGCGCCGCACCATTTCCATGAGCACGCGGAACACCGCAAATACTTCATGCGCCATTTTGCGGTCAAGGGCCTGGAGGCGGCACAGGCCTGCCTGCGCACGGTCGAGGCGCTGCGCCGGCTCAGCGTGCCCCACGCGCGCTGAAGGCGACCTCGTCAGCCAAAGGGCCGCACACCGATCAGCACGCCGTGCGCCCAGAAGGCAAACACCACCCAGGCCGCGGTCCCCACCAGCAGGGTGACGGCCGTGCCGGTGCGGCTGGCGGCCGGGTAGGTGGCGCCGGTGGCGCGGTCGCGTCGGCGGCTGACGATGAACAGCGCCACCGCCCAGGCCAGGAAACCGCCGAACAGCAGCACGTCGGCGAGGTTGCCGTTGGCCAGCAGATGGGCCAGCGCCCACAGCTTGGTGCCCAGCAGCATGGGGTGGCCCCAGCGCGCCTTGAACAGGTTGCGTGGCACGTAGGCCGCGGCCAGCAGGACGAAACTGCCCAACGTGAGCAGACTGGCCGCGTGGCGCATGCCTGGCGGTGGCGTCCACAACGCGGTGGGTTCCAGGCGGGCCTGGCCGTAGCCCCAGACGATGGCGGCGAAGCCGACCAGGCTGAGCAGGCTGTAGAGGCCTTTCCAGGCCCCTTCGCCCAGCCGGTCCCGGGTGCGGTCGCGCCAGCCGGGGGCGAAGATGCGCGCCGAATGCACGCCCAGGAAAAGCACAAGGCCAAGGATGAGCAGCGTCATGGTGAAGGGGATGGTGGTGGGTGCCGCATTATTGCCCACCGCGTCGGACGCCTTGTGCCATGCGGGTTCGCGCACCGGTCCCGGCGGGCATCCCCAGACTTGTCCACAGAAAATGTGGGCAAACGGGCCGGGCTCGGCGTATGCTGCGCGCCATGAGACAAGGCTGGTGGTGGATGTGGCTGTTGCTGGTGCCGCTGGCGCACGCACAGGGCGACCCGCGCGTCGAGCCGCTGCAGGCCCGTGTGCTGCGGGTGGTCGACGGCGACAGCCTGTGGGTCCGGGCGGCGGACGGGCCACCGCTGCGTTTGCGTCTGCAGGGCATGGACGCGCCGGAGATCTGCCAGTCCCATGGGCCGCAGGCGCGCGATGCGCTGGAGCGCCGCCTGGCACGTCGAACGGTGTCGGTGAAGCTCCTGCGCAAGGACAGCTACGACCGGTGGCTGGCCCGGGTCAACGATTCGGAGGGCGATGTGGCGGCCTGGATGGTGGCGCAGGGCCATGCCTGGTCGGCCCGCTGGCAGCGCCAGCCCGGGCCTTACGCGCCAGAGGAAAAAGCCGCCCGCCAGGGCCGCCGGGGCCTGTTTGCCCAGCGCCAGCCGGAAGAACCGCGTGCTTTTCGCCTGCGCCACGGCCCGTGTGGGCTGGGGCCAACGCCCCACCCAGGTCCCTAGCTAGATGCCGCGGACGGCACACACCGGGCAGGTCGCGCTGCGCCCGATGCGGATGTCGGTGAAGGCCATCTGCCGACCATCGAGCATGAGCAGCCGGCCGGCGAGTTGGGAGCCGATGCCGGACAGGATCTTCAGCGCCTCGGCGGCCTGCATGGTGCCGATGATGCCGACCAGGGGCGCGAACACGCCCATGGTGGCGCAGCGCACCTCTTCCAGGTCGTCGCTTTCGGGGAACACGCAGGCGTAGCAGGGACTGTTGCCGTCGCGGGGGTCGTAGACCGAGAGCTGGCCGTCGAAGCGGATGGCCGCGCCCGATACCAGCGGCACGCCGTGGCGCACGCTGGCGCGGTTGATGGCATGGCGGGTGGCGAAGTTGTCGGTGCAGTCCAGCACCACCTGGGCGTCGGGCAGGAGCTGGTCCAGCAGGGCGGCACCGGCGCGCCGCAGCACGACCTGGATCTGGGGGTCGGGATTGATCGCGCGCATGGCCTCGCGCGCCGATTCGGCTTTGGGGCTGCCCACACGCGCCAGGGTGTGGGCCACCTGGCGCTGCAGATTGGTGGCGTCCACCGTGTCGTGGTCGACCAGCGTGATCCGGCCCACGCCGGCGCTGGCGAGGTACAGGGCCACCGGCGAACCCAGCCCACCTGCACCGATGACCAGCGCGTGCGATGCCAGCAAGCGGGTCTGGCCCTCGATGCCCAGGTCGTCGAGCAGGATGTGGCGCGAGTAGCGCAGCAGCTGGTCGTCGTTCACGGCGTGCCGGATCGCAGCAGGGCGGTCGGGGGTTGAACGCGTGACCTCAGTTGTCCTTCTTCTCTTCCGGGCGTTCGGTCTGGGTCTTGCTGGCCAGCACCGGCGCGCCCTTGAGGCGGTTGATCGCCTGCTGCAGCTGGAAGTCCTTGTCCGAACCGTATTCGGGCATCAGGCGCTGGTTGGGGTTCTTGCGGGTTTCCTCTTCCAGGCGCACGCGGGCGCGTTCGCGGGCTTCCTCGCGCGCCTTCAAGGTCGCGGCATCGGGCTTGTCCACGTTCTTGTCCTGGCCGTTGCCCAGGTGGGACGTGAGGTCGGCTTCGCGCGTGCGCAGGGCGGCGAACAGGTTGCCTTCCTCGGTCTCGTCCACCAGCACGTCGGGCACGATGCCCTTGGCCTGGATGGAGCGGCCCGATGGCGTGTAGTAGCGCGCCGTGGTGAGCTTGAGCGCGGTGTCCGGCCCCAGCGGGCGCACGGTCTGCACCGAACCCTTGCCGAAGGTCTGGCTGCCCATGATCACGCCACGCTTGTGGTCCTGCAGCGCGCCGGCCACGATTTCGCTGGCGGAGGCAGAACCTTCGTTGACCAGCACCACCAGCGGCACGGTCTTGAACAGGCCCTTGGTGTTGTCGTGCAGGCGTTTGATCGGGTCGTTGCCGCCCCGGCGCAGGTAGAACTGGGGCGCGGCCTTGTAGACGAACTTGCTCTCGTCGAGCTGGCCGTTGGTGGACACCACGTTCACGTTCTCGGGCAGGAAGGCGGCCGAGATGGCCACGGCCGCGTCGAGCAGGCCGCCCGGGTCGTTGCGCAGGTCCAGCACCAGGCCCTTGAGCTGGGGCGATTCCTTGGCGATCTCCTCGAGCTTGCGGGCGAAGTCGTCGACGGTGCGCTCCTGGAACTGCGACACCCGCATCCAGGCATAGCCGGGCTCCACCACCTTGGACTTCACGCTCTGGGTCTTGATTTCCTCGCGCGTGATGGTGACAGGGAAGCTGCGGTTCTCGTCCTTGCGGAAGATGGTCAGCTGCACCTTGGTGCTGGGTTCGCCGCGCATGCGCTTGACGGCGTCGTTGATGGTCATGCCCTTGACCATGGCGTCGTCGATCTTGGTGATCAGGTCGTTGGGCTTGAGGCCGGCGCGGAAGGCGGGCGAGCCTTCGATGGGCGAGACCACCTTGACCAAGCCGTCTTCCATGCTGATCTCGATGCCCACGCCGACAAAGCGGCCGCTGGTGCCCTCGCGGAATTCCTTGAAGGACTTCTTGTCGAAGTATTGCGAGTGGGGGTCCAGGCTGGCGACCATGCCCGAGATGGCGTCCGAGATCAGCTTTTTCTCGTCCACCGGCTCCACATAGTCGGTCTTGACCATGCCGAAAACGGCGGCGAGCTGCTGCAGCTCTTCCAGCGGCAGCGGGGCCAGCGTGCCCCGCGCGACGGCCTGAACTTGCACCGTGGTCAGTGCACCCGCCATCGCGCCCAGCGCGATCCAGCCGGCAATCTTCAGTTTCTGGCCCATGTCAACACACCTTCAAGAATAGTCAAGGCAATATACACCTCAGAGTTCACGCCGAGGTTTCGGTTCCGCAAAGACCTCGTTATGCCTTGCCTTGGTTGGCCACGGCCGCCGCGGCGCGGGCGGCGGCCTCGGCGTCGCCCAGGTAGTAGCTCCTGATGGGCTTGAGCTGGGCATCGAGTTCGTAGACCAGGGGGATGCCGTTGGGGATGTTGACGCCAACGATGTCGTTGTCGCCGATGTTGTCCAGGTACTTCACCAGCGCGCGGATGCTGTTGCCGTGGGCGGCGATCACCACCCGCTGGCCGCTCTGGATGGTGGGGGCCAGCACCTCGTTCCAGAAGGGCATCACGCGGGCCACGGTGTCCTTGAGGCACTCGGTCAGCGGGATCTGCTCGGGCGACAGGGCAGCGTAACGGCGGTCGCCGCGTTCGCTGCGCGGGTCGCTGGCTTCCAGGGCCGGCGGCGGCGTGTCGTAGCTGCGGCGCCACACCAGCACCTGCTCGTCGCCGTACTGCTTGGCCATGTCGGCCTTGTTCAGGCCCTGCAGGCCGCCGTAGTGGCGTTCGTTCAGCCGCCAGTCCTTGACCACCGGCAGCCAGGTGCGGTCCATCTCGTCCAGCGTGTACCACAGGGTGTGGATGGCCCGCTTGAGCACGCTGGTGAAGGCGATGTCGAAATCCCAGCCCTCGGCCTTGAGCAGCTTGCCGGCCGACATGGCCTGGGAGACGCCGGTGGGCGTCAGGTCGACGTCGGTCCAGCCGGTGAAGCGGTTTTCGAGGTTCCAGGTGGATTCACCGTGGCGGATCAGGACGAGCTTGTACATGTCGGATGAGGGCTGGGTTCGGAAAAGGGCAAAAAACGCGCCGCCGCAGCGGCACCACCCGACATTCTAAAATCCCGGCTTCTCAAGAAAGGTTTGACGTGAAGTTTCTGATGGACAACTGGATGTTGATTTCGGTGGCGCTGGCGTCGGGCGGCCTGCTGCTGTGGCCCGTGCTGGCGGGGGGGTCGAGTGCCGGCACCGTCAATCCGGCCGATGCCGTGATGATGATGAACCGTGAAAAAGCGGTGGTCATCGACGTCTGCAGCGCGGAAGAGTTTGCCGCCGGCCACGTGGCTGGCGCCAAGAACGTGCCCCTGCCCGACCTCGAAGGCAAGCTGGCCAGCGTCGTGAAGAACAAGGCCACGCCCGTGATCCTGGCTTGCGCCAGCGGCATCCGCTCCAAGCGTGCGGTGGCGGTGGCCAAGAAGCTCGGCTTTGAGAACGCCCATTCCCTCGCCGGCGGTACGGCTGCCTGGCGCGCGGCCAGCCTGCCGGTCGAGAAAGCCTGAGAATCCGGGCTTTTGCAGCTTTCGATTTCGAGGACACACGCATGACCGCCGTCAAGATGTACACCACCGCCGTTTGCCCCTACTGCATCCGGGCCAAGGCCCTGCTCAAGCAGCGCGGTGTGGAGGCCATCGAGGAAATCCGCATCGACACCGACCCCGTCCAGCGCGCCCACATGATGGAGGTGACCGGCCGGCGCACGGTGCCGCAGATCTTCATCGGCGACACCCATGTGGGGGGCTGCGACGACCTGATCGCGCTCGATGGCCGGGGTGAACTGGTGCCCATGCTGGCGGCTTGACGCCCACGGACTCCTGAGATAATCCCGTTCCGAGGGCCCGTTGCGGGAACGCCATTCCCGCCGCGGGCCTTGTTTCGTTTCACACCCGCATTCCGTTTTTCCGAAAGAACACCATGGCCGACGAGCAGAACCCCATCTTCCAGATCCAACGCGTCTACCTGAAGGAAGCGTCGCTGGAGCAGCCCAATTCGCCCGCCATCCTGCTCGAATCGGAGCAGCCGTCGGTGGACATCCAGCTGGGCGTGGCGGCCGAGCCGGTGGCCGATGGCGTGTACGAAGTGTCCGTGACCGCCACCGTGCACACCAAGATCGGCGAGCGCACCGTGTTCCTGGTCGAAGCCAAGCAGGCCGGCATCTTCGAGGCGCGCAACATCCCCGAAGACCAGATGGGCGCCATCCTGGGCATCGCCTGCCCACAAATGGTCTACCCCTACCTGCGCGGCAACGTGGCGGACATCATCAACCGCGCCGGCTTCCCTGCCGTGCACCTGGCCGAGATCAACTTCCAGGCCATGTACGAGCAGCAGCAACAGCAGGGCCTGACCCAGTAAACCGCTTGCCCATGCAGATGCTGGTCATTGGCGCGGGTGCCTGGGGCACGGCCCTGGCCATCAGCGCCGCCCGTGCCGGCACGCGCCGCGTCACCCTGTGGTCGCGTGACGCGGACCAGGCGGCCGAGATGGCGCGGCTGCGTGTGAACCGGCGCTACCTGCCCGGTCTGCCCCTGCCCGACAGCCTGCGGCTGGCCCACGCCGGCGAACAGCCGCTGACGGCCCTCGCCCAGGCGCAGGATCTGGTGGTGGTGGGCACCCCCATGGCGGGCCTGCGCAGCACCCTGCTGGCGCTGCAAGGCGTGAGCGTGCCGGTGGTCTGGTTGTGCAAGGGCTTCGAGGCCGCGCAAGCCGGCCAGCAAGGGCTGCTGGGGCACGAAATCTGGAGCCAGCTGGCGCCGCAACACCTGCCCACGGCGCGCTGCGGCGTGCTCAGCGGCCCCAGTTTCGCGCAGGAAGTGGCCCGTGGCCAGCCCACCGCCCTGGTGGCCGCTTCGGCCCACGCCGAGGTGCGCGAGGCGATGGTGAATGGTTTTCACGGCGCCACGCTGCGGGTCTACGCCAACGACGACATGGTGGGCGTGGAGGTGGGCGGCGCCGTGAAAAACGTGCTGGCCATCGCCACCGGCCTGTGTGATGGCCTGCAGCTGGGCCTGAACGCCCGGGCCGCGCTGATCACCCGTGGCCTGGCCGAAATCACCCGACTGGGCTTGGCCCTGGGTGCCCGGGCCGAGACCTTCATGGGGCTGTCCGGCCTGGGCGATCTGGTGCTGACCGCCACCGGCGACCTGAGCCGCAACCGCAAGGTCGGCCTGCTGCTGGCCCAGGGCCAGACGCTGCAGCAGGCGGTCGATTCGCTGGGTCACGTGGCCGAGGGCGTCTATTGCGCCCGCACGGTGGTCTCGCGTGCCCGCCACCTGGGCGTGGACATGCCCATCGCCGAGGCCGTGGTGGCCTTGCTCGATGGCAGCCTGCGGCCCGACGAGGCCGTGGCCCGCCTGATGGGACGCGATCCGGCGGCCGAACTGCAGGCGGGTTGACTGTTTACCAAGCGCCCTTTCGCTTGACGTGACTTTTTCAAGGACACCGCCGGGCTGGCTTTGCCAGACGGCTGGTGTCGCCCCTGGAGGGGGATGCGGCCACGCGCAGCGGGCAAGCGACGGGGTGGTTGTTTAGAACTCGAAGTTGTCGATCAGCCGCGTCTTGCCCAGGCGTGAGGCGCCCAGCACCACCAGTTCACCCGCTTGCCGCTGCTCGGCCGTGGGTGCCTGCAGGTCGCCACGGCGGCGCACGGTCAGGTAGTCGGTCTGCCAGCCGTGCGCGTCGAGCGCCTGCACGGCCTGGGCTTCGAGCGCGGCCAGGTCGCCGCCAGCCAATGCCTGCCCGGCCAGCGCGCGCAGCGCCTGCGACAACTGCACCGCCTGGGCGCGCTCTTCGGCCGAAAGGTAGCCGTTGCGCGAACTCAGGGCCAGGCCATCGTCGGCGCGACGGGTCTCGCCGCCCACGATCTCGATCGGCAGGGCCAGCTGGCGCACCATGTTGCGTATCACCATCAGCTGCTGGTAGTCCTTTTTGCCGAACACCGCCGTGCGCGGGCCCGTGCCCTGGGCCAGCACACACTGGAACAGCTTGAGCACCACGGTGCAGACGCCGACGAAGAAGCCGGGCCGGAAATGGCCTTCGAGGATGTCGGCCAGTTCGGTCGGCGGGTGCACCTTGTAGCCCTGCGGCTCGGGGTAAAGGTCTTTTTCGGATGGCGCGAACACGATGTCGCAGCCCACGGCGGCGAGCTTCTCGCTGTCGGCCACGAGCGTGCGCGGGTAGGTGTCGAAGTCCTCGTGGGGCGCGAACTGCAGGCGGTTGACGAAGATGCTGGCCACCGTCACGTCGCCCAGGCCCTTGGCCTGCTGCACCAGGGCGATGTGGCCGTCGTGCAGGTTGCCCATGGTGGGCACGAAGGCGGGTGCGTTGTAGGCGGCCAGGGCGGCGCGCAATTCGGGGATGGTGTGAACAATGTGCATCTTGGGGTCACCAGGCGTGGAGCGAATCGTCGGGAAAGCTGCCGTCCTTGACGGCGGCCACATAGGCGGCCATGGCGGCGCGCACGCTGTCCTGGCCCTGCATGAAGTTGCGCACGAACTTGGGGTTCTTGCGCAGGTTGATGCCCAGCATGTCGTGCATCACCAGCACCTGCCCGGCCGTGCCCTTGCCGGCGCCAATGCCGATGGTGGCGCAGCGGGCCAGCGACTGGGTGACTTCGGTGGCCAGGGCCGCCGGCACCATCTCCAACACCAGCATGGCCGCGCCAGCGTCTTGCAGCGCCAGCGATTCGCGCCGCAGCTGCTCGGCCGCCAAGTCACCGCGGCCCTGCACCCGGTAGCCGCCCAGGGCGTGCACGGTCTGCGGCGTCAGGCCCAGGTGGGCGCAGACGGGAATGCCGCGTTCGACCAGGAAACGCACGGTCTCGGTGGTCCAGCCTCCGCCTTCGAGCTTGACCATGTGGGCCCCCGCCTGCATCAGCGCGGTGGCGCTGCGCAGGGCCTGCTCGCGCGACTCCTGGTAGCTGCCAAAAGGCAGGTCGCCGATGACCCAGGCCGTGCCTTGCACCCGGCGCAGGCCCCGCACCACACTTTCGGTGTGGTAGCACATGGTCTCCAGCGTCACGCCCACGGTGCTGGCCAGGCCCTGGCAGACCATGCCCAGCGAATCACCGACCAGGATGCACTCCAGCCCGGCGGCGTCGGCCACGGCGGCGAACGTGGCGTCGTAGGCGGTCAGCATGGTGATCTTCTCGCCGCGCTCGCGCATTTCCTGCAGGCGGGGCAGGCTCACCGGCTTGCGCGGCGGCAGGGGGGACGCGGCCGGCAGCGTGCCGTAAGGGGTGTTGGTTGTCTCGCTCATGGGGGGCTCCGTGGCGCTTTGTTGCAGTGCGCAAGGACGGCAGTCTAGTCGAAGCCGCCGCCACATCCCTGCCTCCGTTGGTCGTCGATTGCCCCACGGACGGGCGGGGGCGCGGAGTGGGGGACAATACGGGGGTGGCACGGTGACCGCCGGGCCGAACAGGCGATGAACGGACCTTTCCGCCCCTTGTTGACCGGGGCCTGCAACCCATATGAGCTGACCGGGCGTGCCCGCGCTGTGCGCGGGGCGTGCCGGGCCGAGGATGATCGATGAGCGACGCAGTGATGAACGACGTGATTGAGGTGGACTACGAGCAGCCGGCCTGCGCGACGAAACACGCCTGGGTGCGTGTGCCCGTCGAACCCGGCCCCAAGCGGCGCGCCGAACTCAAGGACAAGATCCGGCGCCTGCTCAAGGCGCGCAACGCGGTCATGGTGTCGCACTACTACGTGCACCCCGACCTGCAGGACCTGGCCGAGGAAACCGGCGGTTTTGTCAGCGATTCGCTGGAGATGGCGCGTTTTGGCCGCGACCACGCCGCCACCACCTTGATCGTCTCGGGCGTGCGCTTCATGGGCGAGACCGCCAAGATCCTGAGCCCCGAGAAGACCATCCTGATGCCCGAGCTGGAGGCCAACTGCTCCCTGGACCTGGGCTGTCCCATCGACGAATTCAGCGCCTTCTGCGACGCCCACCCCGACCGCACGGTGGTGGTCTATGCCAACACCAGCGCCGCCGTGAAGGCCCGCGCCGACTGGCTGGTGACCTCCAGCTGCGCGCTGGAAATCGTCTCGGCCCTGCACGCCAAGGGCCACAAGATCCTGTGGGCGCCCGACAAGCACCTGGGCGACTACATCCAGCGCCAGACCGGCGCCGACATGGTGATGTGGAAGGGCTCGTGCATCGTGCACGACGAGTTCAAGGCCGGCGAGCTGGCGGCGCTGAAGGCCGAACACCCGGGTGCCAAGGTGCTGGTGCACCCCGAAAGCCCGGCCGACGTGATCGCCCTGGCCGACGCCGTGGGCTCGACCAGCGCCATCCTCAAGGCCGCGAAAGAGATGGATGCGCGCGAGTTCATCGTCGCCACCGACAACGGCATGATGCACAAGCTGCGCACGCTCAACCCCGGCAAGACCTTCATCGAAGCGCCCACCGCCGGCAACAGCGCCACCTGCAAGAGCTGCGCACACTGCCCGTGGATGGCGATGAACGGCCTGGAAGGTGTGCTCAAGGTGCTGGAGCAGGGCCTCAACGAGATCCATGTCGACCCCGCCATCGCCGCCCGCGCCCGCCTGCCCATCGACCGCATGCTGGCCTTCACGGCCGCGCTCAAAGGCGGGCACGATGCCGGCGCCTTGGTGCCCAACATCGGCGCGGCCTGAACAGGCCGCCTCGGCGCACGAAAGGGTTTAACCGGGGATGCCGCCGATCGGGCTCTGCCCGTCGGCTGGCATCGCCCCCTGGGGGGTGACGCCGAAGGCGGCGCGGGGGGCGCCCATTCAGTCTGGCTGTAGGACCGAGGGCAAGGCCTTGGGCAGCAGGCCCGGGTGGTCCCGGCTGAAGTGGATGCCCCGGCTTTCGTGGCGTGACTGGGCGCAGCGCACGATCAGGTCGGCCACCTGCACCAGGTTGCGCAGTTCCAGCAGGTCGCGGGTGACGCGGAAGCTGGCGTAGAAGGCGTCGATTTCGGACTGCAGCAGCGCAATGCGGTGGGCCGCGCGCTCCAGGCGCTTGTTGGTGCGCACGATGCCCACGTAGTCCCACATGAAGCGGCGCAGCTCGTCCCAGTTGTGCGAGATCACCACCTGCTCGTCGGCGTCGGTCACGCGGCTTTCGTCCCATGCGCGCACGGCCACCGGCACCGCGGTCGGCGCCTCGGCCATGGACTGGACGGCGGCGCGTGCAAACACCATGCATTCCACCAGCGAATTGCTGGCCAGGCGGTTGGCGCCGTGCAGGCCGGTGTTGGCGGTTTCACCCACCACGTAGAGCCCCGGCAGATCGGCACGGCCGGCCAGGTCGGTGACCACGCCGCCGCAGGTGTAGTGCGCGGCCGGCACCACCGGGATGGGCTCGCGGGTGATGTCGATGCCCAGCTCGGCGCAGCGCGCCAGGATGTTGGGGAAATGTTCGTGCAGGAAGGCGGGGGGCTGGTGCGAGATGTCCAGGTAGACGCAGTCCAGCCCGTGTTTTTTCATTTCGGCGTCGATGGCGCGCGCCACCACGTCGCGCGGCGCCAGCTCGGCCCGTTCGTCGTAGGCCGGCATGAAGCGGGTGCTGCCGTGCGAGGCCGGCAGCAGGAGCCGGCCGCCTTCGCCCCGCACCGCTTCGCTGATCAGGAAGCTCTTGGCGTGCGGGTGGTACAGGCAGGTTGGGTGGAACTGGATGAATTCCATGTTGGCCACCCTGCAGCCGGCCCGCCAGGCCGCGGCGATGCCGTCGCCGGTGGCGGTGTCGGGGTTGGTGGTGTAGAGGTAGACCTTGCCGGCGCCGCCGGTGGCCAGCACGGTGTGGTGGGCGGTGTAGGCGCGCACCCGGCCGGTGGTTTCGTCCAGGGCGTACACGCCCAGGCAGCGGCGTTCGCCGCCGTCGCCGGGCGCGTGTTTGTCGCTGGTGATGAGGTCCACCAGGGTGTGCTGTTCGCGCACCGTGATGTGGGGCGCCTGGCGCAGGCGCTCGATCAGCGTGGCCTGCACGGCGGCGCCGGTGGCGTCGGCCGCGTGCACGATGCGCCGCGCGCCGTGGCCGCCTTCGCGCGTCAGGTGCAGCTGCCCGTCCTCGGTGGAGAAGGGCACGCCCAGCGATTGCAGCCAGGCGATGGCCTCGGGCGCGCCTTCCACGGTGGCGCGGGTGGCGCCTTCGTCGCACAGGCCGGCGCCGGCCACGAAGGTGTCCTGCACATGGGCCTCGAAGCTGTCACCCTCGGCCAGCACGGCGGCGATGCCGCCCTGGGCCCAGCCGCTGGCGCCATCGGTGATGCCGCGTTTGGTCAGCACCAGCACGCGCTGGGTGGGGGGCAGCAGCAGCGCGGTCGACAGGCCGGCCAGGCCACTGCCCACGATGACGACGTCGTGGTGTTCGGTGCTCATGGGAGAAAACAATCAGGTGGGGGTGTAGGCCAGGCGCACGTAGATGGGCGCAAAGGCCTCGGCCTGGGTCAGCTCGATCAGGGTTTCCTTGGCGAGTTCGAGCATGGCGATGAAGGTCACCACCAGCACTGGCACGCCCTTTTCGGGGTCGAACAGATCGCCGAATTCGACGAATTTGCGGCCTTGCAGCTGCCGCAGCACCAGGCTCATGTGCTCGCGCACCGAGAGCTCCTCGCGGCTGATGCGGTGGTGCTGCACGAGCTTGGCGCGCTGCAGGATGTCGCGCCAGGCCTGTTGCAACTCGCTCACGTCCACATCGGGGAAGCGCGGCACCAGGGCCTGCTCCACGTAGACCTCGGCGCGCAGGAAGTCGCGCCCGTACTGCGGCGCATCGGCCAGGGCCTGGGCGGCCAGCTTCATCTGCTCGTATTCCAGCAGGCGGCGCACCAGCTCGGCGCGAGGGTCCTCGGCCTCTTCACCCTCGGCCGTCTTCTTGGGCGGCAGCAGCATGCGCGACTTGATCTCGATCAGCATGGCCGCCATCAGCAGGTACTCGGCCGCGAGTTCCAGGTTGTTGGCGCGGATCTCGTCGACGTAGGCCAGGTACTGGCGCGTGAGCGCCGCCATGGGGATGTCGAGGATGTTGAAGTTCTGCTTGCGGATCAGGTAGAGCAGCAGGTCCAGCGGGCCCTCGAAGGCTTCCAGGAAGACCTGCAGCGCATCGGGCGGGATGTAGAGGTCTTGCGGGAGCTTGAACAGCGGCTCGCCGTACAGGCGCGCCAGCGCCACCTGGTCGACCACTTCCGGCATGTCCGCGGCGGCGGTGGCGCCGGCCAGGGCCTGGGTCAGGCTGTCCAGGGACGCCACGTCCGCGCCGGGCGAACCGCCTTGGCTCATGGCGCTCAGCGCGGGTCGGCGTTGGTCTGGTAGACGTAGGGCTTTTGCGCCACGTTGCCCGCCCGGGCCTGGGCCTGCAGGTCGCGATCCACCTGCTTGTCCCACAGCAGGGCGCGGCCTTCGCGCTGCTCGGCTTCCAGTGCCGGCTTGGCGGCCTTGAGCGAGTCGATGAACTGGGTCGCGTCGGAGGTGTAGTGGGGGCGGGCGAAGATGGACATGGCCAGAACCGTTCGGTCAGACGAAAACCCCGGATTTTACCGGGCCTGAACCGGGCTGAAGGTGTGCAGGCGCTGGGCAAAGCCCGAACGCTCGATCAGCGAGCGCGGCTGCTCCTGGACTCCCTCCATGCCCAGGGGGCTGCCCTTGCGCTCCAGCACCTTGTGCAGCTGCTCCAGCGTGTCCAGGCCGGTGGTGTCCAGCGAGATCAGGTGGCTGGCGTCCAGCATCACGCCCTGGCCGGGGGCGGCGCCTTCGGCGGCGGCCAGCAAGGGGTCGACCTTGGCCACGGCGCCGAAAAACAGCGAACCGTAGAGTTTGTAGGTGATCTGCTGCGGCGTGCGGCCCACTTCCTCGGCGCGGAACAGCGCGCTCTGGCGGCGCACGAACAGCACGCAGGCCAGCACCAGGCCCAGCTCCACGGCCACGGTCAGGTCGAAGACGATGGTGACAAAAAAGGTCGACAGCATCATCAGCCGATAGTGGTTGCTGAAGTGGCGCAGGCGGCCGAACTCGCGCCATTCACCCATGTTCCAGGCCACGAACAGCAGCACGCCGGCCAGCACCGACAGCGGGATGTGCATGGCCAGCGGCCCGGCGATCAGCACCACGGCGGCCAGGGTGAGGGCGTGCACCATGCCGGCCACCGGCGAGGTGGCGCCGGCGCGGATGTTGGTGACCGTGCGGGCGATGGTGCCGGTGGCCGGCATGCCGCCGAAGAAGGGCACGATGGTGTTGGCGATGCCCTGGGCCATCAGTTCCTGGTTGGGGTCGTGTTTGGGCCGGTCGCCGATCTGGTCGGCCACGCGGGCGCACAGCAGGGATTCGATGGCGCCCAGCAGCGCGATGGTCAGTGTGGGCGTGACCAGCAGGCGCACCGTTTCCCAGGAAAAATCGGGCAGCTCGAAGACCGGCAGGCCCTGCGGGATGCCGCCGAAACGCGAGCCGATGGTGGCCACCGGCAGGCCAAAGCCCCAGGCCAGCAGCGACAGCGAGACCAGCGCCACCACCGGGGCCGGCAGGCGCGAGGTGGCGCGCAGCGCGCTGACGGTGTCGATCTGGTCGAGCTGGCGGCGAAAGCGCGAATCGGCCGCCCACAGCCGTGGCCACACGAACAGACCTGCCACGCAGAGCGCGCCCAGCAGCAGCGCGTGGCCGTTGATGTTGTGCAGGTGGCGCGAGATGACGGCGATCTGGCTGAAGAAATCGGCCGGCATCCTGGCGATGTCCAGGCCCAGCCAGTCGCGCAGCTGCGACAGTGCGACCAGCACCGCGATGCCGTTGGTGAAGCCGATCACCACGCTCACCGGCACATAACGCACCAGCGTGCCCAGCCTGAACAGGCCCAGCAGGAACAGCAGCACACCGGCGCTGGCGGTGGCGATCAGCAGGTTGGCCACGCCGTAGCGCTCGACGATGCCGTAGACGATGACGATGAAGGCGCCCGCCGGCCCGCCGATCTGCACCGAGGAGCCACCCAGGGCCGAGATCAGGAAGCCGGCGATGATGGCCGTCCACAGGCCGGCCTCGGGCTTGAGGCCGCTGGCGATGGCAAAGGCCATGGCCAGGGGCAGGGCCACGATGCCCACCGTGGCGCCGGCCCCCAGGTCGCGGATGAAGCGTTCGCGGTTGTAGCCCTTGAGGTCGGCCAGCAGACGCGGCCGGAACGGTGCGAGTGGGGGCAGACCTTGGAGTGACATGGGCGTCCATGTTACCTTTTGATGCAGCGTCGGCCTATGGCCATTGGGTACCCTGTGTCTTGTCCGTGTGGCCGGGGCTTACACTGGGCGGCAAAAGAGGACTTGTGCAGGGAAGCCATGAAGACACCGATCCGAACCACCCTTGCGGCCGCTGTCACGGCCGTGGTGCTGCTGTTGTCCGCGTGCGACCAGCAGCGCATCGCCGAACTCGAGGAAGGCCTGTCCACCGAGGCCGACGTGCGCGAGCGTTTTGGTCCGCCGGAAGCCGTGTGGGACGGCCCCGATGGCGCACAGGTGTACGAGTACAACCGCCAGCCCGCGGGCGACGTCAACTACCAGATCACCATCGGCGCCGACGGCAAGATGTCGGCCCTGCGCCAATTGCTCACGCCGCAGAACTTCGCCCAGATCACGCCCGGCATGATGATGGAAGAGGTGCGCAAGCGCCTGGGCAAGCCGATGAAGATCACGCCCTACGAGCTCAAGCGCGAAACCCACTACGACTGGCGCTACCGCGACGGCGCCTCCGAACAGGACCGCAAGGTGTTCACCGTGGTGTTCGATCGCGACCTGCGTGTGGTGTCGACAGTGTCGGTGCGCGATCCGGCGCTGGACCAGGCGGGCCGCTGAGCGCCGCCACCAGGTGGTCGATCAGCACGCGCACCTTGGGCACGGTGTGGCGTGAGGGCGCGAACATCAGGCAGGCATCCCCCTGGTAGTGGGCATCGAAACGCCAGTCGGGCAGGACCCGCCGCACCTCGCCGGCGTCCAGGGCGCCCCGGGCCATGAAATCCGGCAGGCAGCCCACGCCCAGGCCGGCGCGTGCGGCGTCCAGCCGGATTTCGCTGTGGTTGGCCGTGTAGCGGCCGCTGGCGATCACCTCCACCGCCTCGTCGCCGCGCGTGAACCGCCAGCGGTTGTCGCGCGCCTGTTCACCCAGGTACAGGCAGCTGTGCGCCATCAGGTCCCGCGGGTGCTGGACGGGGCCGCGCCCGGCCAGGTAGGCGGGGCTGGCGACCAGCCATTGTTCGACGTGTTTCAGTGTGCGCACCACCAGGCCTGGCGGCGGGTCGTTGGTCAGGCGGACCACCAGGTCCACGTTGTCGCGCAGCGGGTCGACGTGGTGGTCCGACACGATGAGCTGCACATCCACGGCGGGGTGCTGTTCCAGGAAACGCAGCAGGCAGGGATGCAGCACGTGCCGGGCATAGGCCTTGGGGGCGCTGATGCGGACCTGGCCCTTGGGTTCGCGCATGTGGTCCTGTGCCACCTGCAGGGTGGCCTGGGCGGCGGCCACCATCTCGTGGCCACGGGCGAAGGCTTCCACGCCGGCCTCGGTCAGGCTCAGGTGGCGGGTGCTGCGTCGCAGCAGCTGCACACCGAGCGCCTGTTCCAGCCGCGACACCTGCCGGCTCACCGCCGAAGGCGTCTGTCCCAGCTGAGCGGCGGCGGCCGAAAAACTGCCCGACTCCGCCACCCGCACAAAGGCGACCAGCTCGTGAAGCACGCTCAAAAAGTCATTCGTTCCCACGGTGCACAGCTCCTGTTCCACCGGCAAGTCTAGTCGCGGGGCGCCCGCCATCGAAGAATCCATGGCCCTTCTTCACCGCGCCCGAAAGCCCCGCATGACCCCCTCCCTCTCCGTCCAGCCCAGCACCGCCCGCCACGTCTGGACACCGCCGGTCGAGCTGATGCTGCTGACCGTGGCCGCCCTCTGGGGCGGCAGCTACACCGCCGCCAAGCTCGCCACCCAGCACCTGCCGGTGCTGGAGTTCCTGCTGCTGCGCTTTGGCCTCACCTTTGTGCTGCTGCTGCCCAGCCTGGGCGCGCTGCGCCATGCCGACGGGCGGGCCGCGCTGACCGCGGGCGGGGTGCTGGGCGCCAACCTGCTGGCCATCTTCCTGTGCGAGACCTATGGCGTGTCGCTCACCACGGCCTCGAACGCGGCCTTCCTGATCAGCCTGTGTGTGGTGGTCACGCCCTTCTTTGAGTGGTGGCTGCTGGGCCAGCCGCCCTCGCGCCGCCTGCTGACCGCCGCCGGCCTGTCGGTGCTGGGCGCCGCGCTGTTGTCGCGTGCCGGCGCGACCGGAGGCGCGTCGTGGCAGGGAGACGGCCTGATGCTGCTGGCCGCCGGCCTGCGGGGTTTCATGGTCTGCCTGACGCGGCGCCTGGGCCGCCACCAGGCCCTGCCGGCCCTGACCTTGACCGCCTTGCAGACCGGCAGCATGAGCCTGGGACTGGGCGCGGTGCTCTGGTGCACGCAGGGCAGGCTGATGGGGGCGCTGCCGGCCGCGCCCGCGTTCTGGGGCGCGATGGCTTTCCTGGTGCTGCTGTGCACCCTGCTGGCGTTCTGGGTTCAGAACCACGCGGCCTCGCGCACCAGCCCCAGCCGGGTGGCGCTGCTGATGGGCAGCGAGCCGCTGTTCGGTGCCCTGGCGGGTGTGCTGGTGATGGGCGAGACGCTGGGGCCCTGGGGCTGGCTGGGCGGCGCGTTGATGGTGGCGTCGGCAGGGTGGGCGACCCGGCCACCGCCGCTCAGTGCACCCGCATGCCCGGCTGGGCGCCCGGCCAGGGGTTGAGCACGTAGATGCCGGGCTCGGCCTGCTCGTCGGCGTGGCTGGCGGCCAGCACCATGCCTTCGCTGACACCGAACTTCATCTTGCGCGGCGCCAGGTTGGCCACCATCACCGTGAGTTTGCCGATCAGGTCGGCGGGCTGGTAGGCGCTGGCGATGCCGCTGAAGACGTTGCGCGTGCGGCCTTCGCCCACGTCCAGCGTCAGGCGCAGCAGCTTGGTCGAGCCCTCCACCGCTTCGCAGTTCACGATCTGGGCGATGCGCAGGTCGACCTTGGCGAAGTCGTCGATGGAGATGGTCTCGGCCAGCGGCTCGCCGCCCGGGATGGTTTTCTCAGGCTCGGGCGCGGCCGGCGCCTCAAACAGCGCATCCAGCTGCTTCACATCCACGCGCTGCATCAGGTGCTGGTAGGCGCCGATGCTGTGGCCGGCGTCCAGCAGGCGTTCGGCGTCGGCAAAGGCCAGCGGGGCCACCTGCAGGAAGGCCTCGACCTGGGCCGCCAGTGAAGGCAGCACCGGCTTGAGGTAGATGGACAGCAGGCGGAAGGCCTGGATGCAGGTGCTGCACACGTCCTGCAGGCGGGCGTCCTGGCCGTCCTGTTTGGCCAGTTCCCAGGGCTTGTTGGCGTCCACGTATTCGTTCACCCGGTCGGCCAGCAGCATCACTTCGCGCAGGGCGCGGGCGGTGTCGCGGGCCTCGAACAGGGCGGCGATGTCGATGCGCTGTTCCTGCAGGCGCGCCAGCAGGGCCTGGCCGTCGGCGCTGGCGGCGCCCAGCTGGCCGTTGAAGCGTTTGGTCAGGAAGCCGGCGGCACGCGAGGCGATGTTGATGAACTTGCCGACCAGGTCGCTGTTGACCCGGGCCATGAAGTCCTCGGGGTTGAAGTCGATGTCCTCGTTGCGGCCGTTGAGCTTGGCCGCCAGGTAGTAGCGCAACCACTCGGGGTTCATGCCCAGGCCCAGGTACTTGAGCGGGTCCAGGCCGGTGCCGCGGCTCTTGCTCATCTTCTCGCCGTTGTTCACGGTCAGGAAGCCGTGCACATACACCGCGTTGGGCACCTTGCGGCCGCTGAAGTGCAGCATGGCCGGCCAGAACAGGGTGTGGAAGGTGATGATGTCCTTGCCGATGAAGTGGAACTGCTCCACGGACGGGTCGGCCAGGAAGGTGTCGAAGTCGCGGCCGGTCTTGTCGAAGTGGTTCTTCAGCGAGGCCAGGTAGCCCACCGGGGCATCCAGCCAGACGTAGAAGTACTTGCCCGGCGCGTCGGGGATCTCGATGCCGAAGTAGGGCGCGTCCCGGCTGATGTCCCAGTCGCCCATGCGGGGCTTGCCGTCCTCGCCGGGTTCGATCCACTCGCGGATCTTGTTCAGCACCTCGGGCTGCACGGCGCCGCTCGTGGTCCAGCTTTTCAGGAAGTCCAGGCAGCGCGGGTCGGACAGCTTGAAGAAGAAGTGTTCCGAGCTCTTGAGCACCGGCTCGGCGCCCGACAGCGCGGAGTAGGGATTCTTCAGTTCCGTGGGGGAATAGACGGCGGAGCAGACCTCGCAGTTGTCGCCGTACTGGTCCTTGGCGCCGCACTTGGGGCATTCGCCCTTGATGAAGCGGTCGGGCAGGAACATGTTCTTCTGCGGGTCGAAGAACTGCTCGATGACACGGGTCTCGATCAGGCCATTGGCCTTGAGCGCGCGGTAGATGTCCTGCGCCAGCACGTGGTTCTCGGGGCCGTCGGTGCTGTGCCAGTTGTCGAAGGCGATGTGGAAGCCGTCCAGGTAGGGCTTGCGGCCGGCCGCGATGTCGGCCACGAACTGCTGCGGCGTCTTGCCCGCCTTTTCGGCCGCGATCATGATGGGCGCACCGTGCGCGTCGTCGGCGCAGACAAAGTGCACCTCGTGCCCCAACATGCGCTGGAAACGCACCCAGATGTCGGCCTGGATGTATTCCATGATGTGGCCGATGTGGAAATGCCCGTTGGCGTAGGGCAGGGCGGTGGTGACGAACAGGCGGCGGGGCGTCATGGTCTCGGGCTCGGTCAGGGGTCGCGGAAAGCCTTGAATTGTAGGTGGGTGCCCGCGTCGGGGCGGCCGCGACGGCGTGGATGGCCGAAAGCCGGACAGGCAACGGGGTCGGGCGGGCTTGGTTAGACTCTGCGCTCCGACAACCAGAGACAGACGTATTTCATGGCGATCACAACGCAGCAGATCCTGCAGGCCCTCGAAGCCGTCCAGGACCCCAACACCGGCAAGGATTTCGTCTCGTCCAAGTCGATCAAGAACCTGCAGGTGCAGGACGGCGACGTGTCCTTTGACGTCGAACTCGGCTATCCGGCCAAGAGCCAGATCCCGGGCTTTCGCAAGGCGCTGATCGCCGCGGCCAAGGGTGTGGCCGGGGTCGAGAACGTGTCGGTCAACGTCGCCACCAAGATCACCACCCACGCGGTGCAGCGCGGCGTGCAGCTGCTGCCCAATGTCAAAAACATCATTGCCGTGGCCTCGGGCAAGGGTGGCGTGGGCAAGAGCACCACGGCCGTCAACCTGGCCCTGGCCCTGGCGGCCGAAGGCGCGACGGTGGGCATCCTCGACGCCGATATCTACGGCCCGAGCCAGCCCATGATGATGGGCATTGAAGGTCGACCCGAGAGCGTGGACGGCCAGACCATGGAGCCGCTGGAAAACTACGGCGTGCAGGTCATTTCCATCGGTTTCCTGATCGACAAGGACGAGGCCATGATCTGGCGCGGCCCCATGGCCACGCAGGCGCTGGAGCAGCTGCTGCGCCAGACCAACTGGAAGGACCTGGACTACCTGATCGTCGACATGCCGCCCGGCACCGGCGACATCCAGCTCACCCTGAGCCAGCGTGTGCCCATGACCGGCGCCGTCATCGTCACCACGCCGCAGGACATCGCCCTGCTCGACGCCCGCAAGGGCATCAAGATGTTCGAGAAGGTGGGTGTGCCCATCCTCGGCGTCGTCGAGAACATGGCGGTCCACGTCTGCAGCAACTGCGGCCACGTGGAGCACATCTTCGGCGCCGACGGCGGCAAGAAGATGGCCGCCGAATACGGCATGGACTACCTGGGCGCGCTGCCGCTGAACATGCAGATCCGCGTGCAGGCCGACAGCGGCCGACCGACCGTGATCGCCGATCCCGACGGCGAGATCGCCGGTCTCTACAAGAGCGTGGCGCGCCAGGTGGCGATCAAGATCGCCTCCAAGGCCAAGGACTTTTCCAGCAAGTTCCCCACCATCAAGGTGTCGAAAGACACCTGAGGCCATGACCGATCGCCCGCGCCTCACCGTGGCCGTGGTCATGCGGCGCGAAGCGGTGTCCGGCCCCCAGGCCCGCTGGCTGCCCTGGCGCTGGGTGCTGGCCGACGTGGTGGCACAGGCCGAACTGGGCCTGCCCGACGACGTGACCGAGGCCCAGCGCATCGAGGACACCCAGGCGCAGTCCGCCGAGGGCGCGCAGCACTGGGTGTTTCCCGGGCTGCCGCTGGAGTTGTTCCGCGACGACGCCGAAGGCCTGTTCCTCAACCTCTCCACCGAACGCCCGGCCGTCTGGGTGATGTGGCGCCCCGACGAAAGCGGCGCCCCAGAGGCTCTGCCGGCGCCGCAGATCGTCACCTTGAGCTACACCGACGCCGGGCGCTGGCTGGATGCGCAGGAGCGCGTCGACCAGGTGCCCGCGCCCGCGGCCATGGTGGAATGGCTGCGCGCGTTTGTTGCCGAGCACTACCAACCTGAGGCCAAACGCCGCAAGCGCCCCGAGAGCTTCCGACCGCTGACCGACCGCTTTGGCAACCCGGCCAGCATCAGCACCACCAAACAGCGCGGTGGTGGGGGTGGGCATGGCTGAAGATCAGGGCTTTCTGGGCCGCTGGTCGCGCCGCAAGGTGCTGGCCAAACATGGCGAGCCCCTGCCGGAGCCGCCGGTGGCCGCGGCGCTGCCTGCCGCCGCGCCTGTGGTGGTCGCCACACCCGCGCCGCCTCAACCGGTGGCCGCGCCCGAGCCGGCCCTGCCCACGCTGGAAGACGCGGCCCGGCTGACCCCGGCCTCTGACTTCAAGCCTTTCGTGGCCCGCGCGGTCGACCCGCAGGTGCGCAACGCCGCCATGAAGACCCTGTTCAGCGACCCCCATTTCAATGTGATGGACGGTCTGGACATCTACATCGATGACTATTCCAAGCCCGATCCGCTGCCGCTGGAGCTGGCCCGCAAGCTCACGAGCGCCCAGTTCATGAAGGTGTTCGATGCGCCCGAAGAGGCGCCTGTTGAACCGTCCACAGAAGCATCCCCAGAAGCGCTCCCCGCCGCGCCGATCCCGCCGACCGAGGTTGCGCCCGCGCGCCCGTCACCCCCAGAGCCCACCGCATGACCACGCTGATCTGCAACTGCAACCGAACCATGCCGCTGGACGTGCCCGCCCTGGGCCGTGCCCTGGGCGAGACACTGACCGAACACAGCACCCTGTGCCGGCGCGAGGCCCCGGCCTTCCAGCAGGCAGCCCGCAGTGGCGACGACCTGGTCATCGCCTGCACCCAGGAAAGCCGCCTGTTCGCCGAGCTGGCCGAACAGACCGAGGGCAGCCCCTCGCTGGACGTTCGCCCCATCCACTTCGTCAACATCCGCGAGACCGGCGGCTGGGGCCGCGAATCCCGGCAGGCCACGGCCAAGATGGCCGCGCTGCTGGCCGCCGCCCGCCTGCCCGAACCCGAGCCGGTCCCCACCGCCACGTACAAAAGCGCGGGCCGGGTGCTGGTGATCGGCCCGCTGGAGCGCGCGGAAAGCCTGGCCGCCCAGTTGACCGGCACCTTGCAGGTGAGCCTGTTCGCCACCGGCGGTGCCGGTATGCAGGAGCGCCGCTACCCGGTCGTCGCCGGGCGGTTGCAACGGGTGACGGGCTGGCTGGGCGCCTTCGATGTGTCCTGGGCCACCGACAACCCCATCGATCTGGACCTCTGCACCCGCTGCAACGCCTGTGTGGCCGCCTGCCCCGAAGGCGCGATTGGCCTGGACTACCAGATCGATCTCAATGCCTGCAAGTCGCACCGCGACTGCGTGAAGGTGTGCGAGGCCCCCGGCGCCATCCACTTTGGGCGCGACGCCACGGAGCACAGTGAGCGTTTCGATCTGGTGCTGGACCTGCGCGAGGCGCCGGCCTTCACCCAGCACGCGCCCCCCCAGGGCTATTTCCATCTGCCCGCCCAGACCGACCTGGGCGCCCAGCTGGCGGCGCTGCTCAAGCTGCGCGAGCTGGTGGGCGAGTTCGACAAGCCCAAGTTCTTCCAGTACAAGGCCAAGCTCTGCGCCCACGGCCGCAACGAGCAGTTGGGTTGCAACGCCTGTGTCGACATCTGCTCGGCGTCGGCCATCGAATCGCGGCTGGACAGCGACACCCAACGCAACCAGATCGAGGTCAACCCCTACCTGTGTGTGGGCTGTGGTGCCTGCACCACCGTCTGCCCCACGGGCGCGCTGAGCTACCACTACCCGTCGGCGCCCGACCAGGGCCGCCGCCTGCGCACCCTGGTGACGGCCTACGCCAAGGCCGGTGGCAAGAACGCGGCGGTGCTCATCCACAGCCAGGAAGCCGGAGCCGCCCTGGTCAACGACCTGGGCCGTGCCGCCGCGTTGGACAAGACCGTCAACGGCGTGCCCGCGCGCGTGCTGCCGCTGTCCGGCTGGCACACCGCCAGCCTGGGCCTGGAGGTCTGGCTGGCCGCCAAGTCCTGGGGCGCCAGCCAGGTGTGGGTGCTGGCCACCGGCGAAGAAGCGCCCGATTACCTGCGTGCCCTGGGCGAGCAGATGGCCCTCGGCAACACCCTGCTCAACGGCCTGGGCTACAGCGGTGAACACTTCCGACTGCTGCACGCCCGCGACGCGCGCGACCTGGCCACGCTCGACGCCGAGCTGCGCGCCGCCCCCGCGGCCACCGTGCCCGCGCCCGCCGCGTTCGCGGTGCAGGCCGACAAACGCGCCACCCTGGAGTTGGCGCTGGACCACCTGATGGCGCACGCGCCGCAACGCAGCGAAGTGCCCATTGCCCTGCCCGCCGCCGGTGCGCCGCTGGGCCAGGTGCTGGTGGACGCCGACAAGTGCACCTTGTGCCTGAGCTGTGTCAGCGCCTGCCCGGCCAGCGCCCTGTTGGACAACCCCGACCGCCCGCAGCTGCGCTTCACCGAGAAGAACTGCGTGCAGTGTGGCCTGTGTGTGAAGACCTGTCCCGAAGGCGCGCTGCAGCTGCAGGCGCGCCTGCTGCCCACCGAGGCCCGCAAGGCCCCGCGTGTGCTCAACGAGGCCCAACCCTACGGCTGCATCCGCTGCGGCAAGCCCTTCGGCACGCTCAAGGGCGTGGAGGCCATGCTGGGCCGCCTGGCCGGCCACAGCATGTTCCAGGGCGCGGCGCTGGAGCGCCTCAAGATGTGTGGCGACTGCCGCGTGATCGACCTGCACACGGCCACCAACGAATCCCGGATCACCGACCTGTGAGTCTCGCCATGAACGACCCCATTCCCCAGAGCAGCGCACTGGACGAGGAAACCGCCCGCGCCGAGGTCTATGGCCTGCTGGCCGCGCTCTTTTACGCGCCGCCCTCGGCCGAGCTGCTGGCCCAGCTCAAGGTGGCCGTGACCGAGGCCCCGGCCAGCGGCGCCTTTCTGGAGGAGAGCTGGCGCCAGCTCGTGGCCCGGGCGCGCGAGCTGCCGGCACAGGCCATCACCGACGAGTACGAGGCCCTGTTCGGTGGCCTGGGCAAGCCCGAGGTGCAACTGTTCGGCTCGCACCACCTGAGCGGCTTCCTGAACGAGAAGCCCCTGGCCGCACTGCGCGGCGATCTGGCCGCGCTGGGCCTGACGCGCGACGAAGCCATGCCCGAGACCGAGGACCACATCGCCTACCTCTGCGAGGTCATGCGTTTCCTGATTGCGGGCGACGATGTGGCGGTGTCCAATCTGACTCGCCAGCAGGCGTTTTTTGCGGCCCACCTGCAGCCCTGGGTGATGGCCTTGTGCGACACGCTCGAAACCCACCCCCAGGCGCGTTTTTATGCCGCGCTGGCGGTGTTCACGCGGGCCTTCATGAGCGTGGAGACCCAGGGTTTCGACATGATGGCTTGAGCCACGGAGGACACAATGGACGATTTTCACCACCGCTTCAGCGACCTGTTTGCCCAGTTGGGCCTGGCGTGCGATCCGCCCGGCATCGCCGCCTTCCTCGCCCGCCACTCACCCTTGCCCGATGGTGTGCTGCTGGCCGATGCGACGTTCTGGACGCCGGCGCAGGCCACGCTGCTGCGCGAGCAGATCCTGGTCGATGCCGACTGGGCCGAGGTGATCGACCAGCTCAACGGCGCGCTGCGCGCCTGAGGGGCCGTTGATCACGGCGGCGGTAGGCTGCCTGGGCGCCCGTCGTGGGTGGGGGCCTGCGCGGCGGCCGGCGCCACGGGTTCGGTCAGCAGGCGGATGCGGAATTCGGCGCCCCGGGCATCCGTGCGGTTGCCGGCTTCGAGCTTGCCACCATACCGTTCCACCAGGCCCAGGCTGATCCACAGTCCCAGGCCGTTGCCGTCGTTCTTGGTGGTGAAGAAGGGGCTGAACAGGCGTTCGCGCACGGCCTCGCTCAGGCCCGGGCCGCTGTCCAGCACGGTGATCACGGCGCCTTGCGGCTGGCCGCGTTCGTCCAGCCAGTCGCTGGTGCCCAGTTGCAGTTCGCCGCCCTCGGGCATGGCCTGGATGGCGTTGATCATGAGGTTGATCACCACCTGCTGCAGCTCCTGCGGATTGAAGCCCACGCGCTGGGTGGCGCCGAAGGCGCGCGACACCGTGATGCGGCGCTGGTGCAGCAGGTGCGCCACCAGCACCAGGCAGGCCTCGATGGTGCGCTGCGGGTCCAGCGCATCCACGTAGCCGGCGTATTCGGTGGGCCGGGCGTATTGCAGCAGCTGGGTGACGATGAGGCGCATGCGCTCCACCTGTTCGTCCAGCAGCTGGATTTCGGCGCGCACCGGCTCGGCATGTGGCCCCAGTGTTTCGCGCATCAGGTCCAGGTTGCCCTGCATCACCGCGATCGGGTTGTTGATCTCGTGCGCGATGCTGGCGGTGAGCTGGCCGATGGCCGCGAGTTTCTCGCTCTTGACCAACTGCTGCTGCGCCTGGCGCAGCGAGGCGTTGCTGGCCGCCAGTTCGCGGGTGCGCTCGGCCACCTTGTGGTCCAGTTCATCGGCCCAGTCCTGCAGGGCGCGGGTCTTGTCGTCTATGGTGTCCAGCAGCTCGTCGAGGTGGCCCGCCAGCGCCCCCAGTTCATCGCGCGCGGCCACCGCGCCCACGCGCGCGCCGGACTCGCCCGACTCCACCCGGCGCATGGTCTGGTTCATCTGCTCCACCGGTTTGAAGATGCTGCGCGCCCAGCGCACCGAGAACACGGCCGCTGCCGCCATCACCACCAGGAAGATCAGGCCCATCACGGCCACCATGCCATAGCGGACCCAGCGGAAGGGCTGTTCCAGGTAGCCCACGTACAACATGCCGATGCGCTGCTCGTCGGCGTCCAGCAGGGGCTGGTAGGCGCTCACGTACCAGTCGTTGACCACGAAGGCGCGGTCCAGCCAGGTCTGGCCCTGGCCCAGCACCGCGTCGCGCACCGCCTGCGACACCCGCGTGCCGACGGCGCGCTGGTCCTGGAACAGGCGCACGTTGGTGGTGATGCGCACGTCGTCCAGGAACAGCGTGGCCGTGCCCTGGCTGCCGAAGGGCAGCGAGCCCTCGGGGTAGACGATGCGGTTGATGTGGTCGATGAAGTCCAGGTTCTGGTTCAGCAGCAGGCCGCCGCTGAGCACGCCGAGCAGGTGGCCCTCGCCATCGCGCACCGGCAGGGTGGACAGGACGACCATGGCGCGGTCTTCCACGGTGCGCCTGGTGGGGCTGGCGTTGCGCGTGGGCACCAGCGGGATGCGCAGGCGTTCACCGAGGGCCGGCGCGATGGTGCGCAAGGTGTCGGCCGGCAGCAGCACCAGGCGGGCCTGTTCCGGCCGCAGCCGCCCGCTGGGCACCGTGGCGGCCAGGGCGGGGGGCAGTGTGGATGTGCCGCTGGGGTAGAAGCTCAGGAAGTCCAGCCGCAGCCGGTGGCGCTCCTGCGCCAGCAGCTCCTCGGGCGGCTGATGCCGCTGCAACGCACGCACCAGCGCGTGCGAGGCCGCCACGCCCAGCGTGCCCGATCCGACCTCGCCCAGCACCTGTTCGAAATAGCCCTGGGCCACCGCCAGGTCGGCCCGCACCTTGGTGATCAGCAGGCGGTCGTAGGCGATGTTGCTCCACAGCATCAGCGCCAGCACCAGCAGCGGAAACACCACCGCCAGCGGCAGCAGGGCCATGGCCAGCAGCTTGTGGCGGATGGACGCGGCCAGCCAGCGCCAGGAGTCCTGCCACTTCAGCACCTGAATGCCCCGAGCGAACGCCGCCGGGCCGGCTCTGCCGGACGGCTGGTGTTGCCCCCTTGAGGGGGGATGCGGCCACGCGAAGCGGGCAAGCGACGGGGGGGCGTCATGCGCCTTGCCACTCGGCGACGCGGCGCTCCAGCGTGCGGCGCGAGACGCCGAGCAGCTGCGCGGCTTTGGTTTTGTCGCCCTGCACCGACTCCAGCACGCTCAGGATGTGGCGCTTTTCCAGCGTCTGCAGGTCGGTCACCGGCGCGTCGGCGGCGGGGGCGCTGGGCAGCTGCGGGTAGAGCGCCGAGACGTTGAGCTGGCCCAGGATCAGCGAGCGTTCGATCAGGTTGCGCAGCTCGCGCACATTGCCCGGCCAGTCGTACTGCTGCAGGAAACGCAGCTCGTCCTCGCTGATGGCGATGGGCTCCAGGCCCAGCAGTGGGCAGAGCTCGCCCATGAAGTGGGCCACCAGGGTGGGGATGTCGTGTTTGTGCGCGCGCAGCGGTGGCAGGCTCAGGTCGACCACCTGCAGGCGGTAGTAGAGGTCGGCGCGGAAGCGGCCGGCGGCCACCTCGTCGGCCAGGCGGCGGTTGGTGGCGGCGACGATGCGCACGTCCACCGGCACCAGCTGCTGGCTGCCCACCGGGCGGATGCGCAGGTCCTCGATGGCGCGCAGCAGCGTGGCCTGGATGGACAGCGGCAGCTCGGCCACCTCGTCGAAGAACAACGTGCCGCCCTGGGCGTAATAGAACAGGCCATCGCGCGAGCGGGTGGCGCCGGTGAAGGCGCCCTTGGCGTGGCCGAACAGCTCGCTCTCGATCAGCTCGGGCGAGACGGCGGCGCAGTTGAGCGGGACAAAAGGGCCGCTGGCCCGTGGGCTGCGGGCGTGCAGTTCGCGGGCCACGCGCTCCTTGCCGGTGCCCGATTCGCCTTGCAGCAGGACCGTGCTGTTGACGAGCGCCAGGCGGTCGATGGCGTCGCGCAGGTGGCGCATGTCGGTGGACTCGCCCACCAGCGACGAGGGCCCGCTGCGGGGCGCCAGCTTGTCGCGCTTGAGCACGAAATTCTCGCGCAGCAGCCGGGCGCGCTCGTGGCTGTGTTTGACCGCGTTGAGGATTTGCGGCACGCGGAAGGGCTTGAGGATGAAGTCCGAGGCGCCAGCGCGCAGCGCCTCGATGGCGGTGTCCAGGTCGGCAAAGGCGGTGATCAGGATGACCTCGCCCGAGAAGCCTTGTTCGCGCAATTCCTTGAGCCAGGCGACCCCGTTTTTGCCAGGCAGCGAGATGTCCAGCACGATCAGGTCGAAGTGTTGTTCGCGCAGCAGGTCGGCGCCTTCTTCTGCGCTGCCAGCGCTCATCACGAAGTGGCAGCGCGGCACCAGGGTCTTGACCAGGAAGTTGCGCATGCCCTGCTCGTCGTCCACGATCAGGATGGACCAGTTGGGCCAGCCTTCGGGTGATTTGTCGACGCCGAGGGGGTTGGGAGGGGTTGCCACGGCGCTGGATTCTACGGATGTATCCGTGTGAAACACTCGGCTATTGGTGAAATCCCCACAGTCTGGCGGGCGCCCTCCTTGGCCGGGGTTGCGACAAATTGTCGCGGCAGCAGCGACAAGCTGGCGCGGCGGTTCGCTGAACATGCGAACCGCCCAGCGCCCTCCAGCGGCCCGTGCGGTGAAAGGGTGGCTGCCCAGCGTGGAGGTTCAAGGTCGCGATGGTCTGGCCCGGGTTTTGCTTTTGGGGCGACGCGCCAACACGACCGGCTCGCCGCGACAGTGGCCGGTGTGCCGCGCGGGCGGGTACCGGGTATGAACCCTTGTGCACAGTGGGCTCGGCCGGACTAAAGTCGTGGGTGTTATGAACAAAAGCCACACGTGTTGTCGCGCGTGGTGGTTCGCGCTCACCCAGGAGACACGCATGCGAAAACCCGACCCGGTCCAACCCCGTTCGCTCAACCGCCGCTCCCTGTTCGCCGGTGCCGGCACGCTGGGTGCCGTGGCCGCAACGGCCACCCTGTTGCCCGCCATCCCCGAGCCCGAGGCGCAGGCCGCGCCCGCCTTGCCCAAGCCCGAACGCGGCGGCGGCTACAGCTTGACCGAACACGTCAAGCAGTACTACAAGACCACCCGCGTCTGACGGTGCGGGCAAGGAGAACAAGACCATGTTGCTGACCAAAAAATCTTCCGGCGGCGCGGGCGCATACCCGAGCGCCTTCGTGCACAGCCTGCGCCGTGGCCTGCAGCACGCCCTGCCCACGGTGGACCGCCGCGCTTTCCTGCGCCGCTCCGGCCTGGGCCTGGGCGTGGGCCTGGCCGCCACCCAGCTGTCCCTGGTGAAGAAGGCCCAGGCGGCCACCGGTGGCTCCATCGACGGCACCGGCAAGATCGAGGTGAAACGCACCGTCTGTACCCACTGCTCGGTCGGCTGCGCCACCGACGCGGTGGTGGAAAACGGTGTCTGGGTGCGCCAGGAGGCGGTGTTCGATTCGCCCATCAACCTGGGCGCCCACTGCGCGAAGGGCGCCGCGTTGCGCGAACACGGCCACGGTGAATACCGCCTGCGCCATCCCATGAAGCTGGTCAACGGCAAGTACCAGCGCATCAGCTGGGACCAGGCCCTGGACGAGATCACCGCGCGCATGAAGGAACTGCGCGACGCCAGCGGCGCCGACTCGGTCTACTTCGTCGGTTCCTCCAAGCACAACAACGAACAGGCCTACCTGCTGCGCAAGTTCGTCAGCTTCTGGGGGAGCAACAACTGCGACCACCAGGCGCGCATCTGCCACAGCACCACGGTGGCCGGTGTGGCCAACACCTGGGGCTACGGTGCGATGACCAACTCGTACAACGACATGCAGAACAGCAAGGTCGCGCTGTACATCGGCTCCAACGCCGCCGAGGCGCACCCGGTCTCCATGCTGCACATGCTGCACGCCAAGGAAACCGGCTGCAAGATGATCGTGGTCGACCCGCGCTTCACCCGCACCGCGGCCAAGGCCGACGAGTACGTGCGCATCCGCTCCGGCACCGACATCCCCTTCCTCTTCGGCCTGCTGTACCACATCTTCAAGAACGGCTGGGAAGACAAGCAGTACATCAACGACCGTGTCTACGGCATGGACGCGGTCAAGGCCGATGTGCTGGCCAAGTGGTCGCCCGACAAGGTGGAAGAGGCCTGCGGCGTCAAGGAAGACCAGATGTTCAAGGTCGCCAAGATGCTGCACGACAACAACCCGGGCACCATCGTCTGGTGCATGGGACAGACCCAGCACACCATCGGCAACGCCATGGTGCGCGCCTCGTGCATCCTGCAGCTGGCCCTGGGCAACGTGGGCAAGAGCGGCGGCGGCACCAACATCTTCCGCGGCCACGACAACGTGCAGGGCGCCACCGACGTGGGCCCCAACCCCGACTCGCTGCCCGGCTACTACGGCCTGGCCGAAGGCTCGTGGAAACATTTCGCCGCCACCTGGGGCGTGGACTTCGACTGGATCAAGGGCCGCTACACCGAAGGCAACATGACCAAGCCGGGCCTCACGGTCTCGCGCTGGATCGACGGTGTGTTGGAGAACAACGAGGCCATCGACCAGAACAGCAACCTGCGCGGCGTGTTCTTCTGGGGCCACGCGCCCAACTCCCAGACGCGCGGTCTGGAGATGAAGCGGGCCATGGACAAGCTGGACCTGCTGGTGGTGGTCGATCCCTACCCCTCGGCCACGGCCGCCATGGCGGCCATGCCGGGCAAGCCCGAGGACCTCAACCCCAAGCGCGCGGTCTACCTGCTGCCGGCGGCCACGCAGTTCGAGACCAGCGGCTCGTGCACCGCGTCCAACCGGTCGCTGCAGTGGCGCGAGAAGGTCATCGAGCCGCTGTGGGAAAGCCGCACCGACCACATGATCATGTACCAGTTCGCGCAGAAGCTGGGCTTCGACAAGGAGCTGGTCAAGAACTACAAGATGCAGAAGGTCAAGGGCATGGACGAGCCCGTGCCCGAAGACATCCTGCGCGAGATCAACAAGTGCGTCTGGACCATCGGCTACACCGGCCAGAGCCCGGAGCGTCTCAAGGCCCACATGCGCAACATGCAGGCCTTCGACGTCAAGACGCTCAAATGCAAGGGCACCGTGGTCGACAAGGAAACCGGCTACGACATGACCGGCGACTACTTCGGCCTGCCCTGGCCCTGCTACGGCACGCCCGAACTCAAGCACCCGGGCACGGCCAACCTGTACGACACTTCCCGGCATGTGATGGACGGCGGCGGCAACTTCCGCGCCAACTTCGGCGTCGAGCGCGAAGGCGTCAGCCTGCTGGCCGCCGACGGTTCGTATTCCAAGGGCGCCGACATCACCACCGGCTACCCGGAGCTGGACCACGTGCTGCTCAAGAAACTCGGCTGGTGGGACGAACTCACCGAGGCGGAGCAGAAGGCCGCCGAAGGCAAGAACTGGAAGACCGATCCCTCGGGCGGCCAGATCCGGGTGTTCATGAAGAACCACGGCTGCCATCCGTTTGGCAACGCCAAGGCACGTGCCGTCGTGTGGAACTTCCCCGATGCCATCCCGCAGCACCGCGAGCCCATCTATGGCACCCGCCCCGATCTGGTGGCCAAGTACCCCAGCCACGACGACCAGAAGAACCGCTGGCGTCTGCCCATCCTCTACAAGTCGCTGCAGGCGAAGAACGTGGAGAACAAGCTCTACGAGAAATTCCCGCTCATCATGACCTCGGGCCGCCTGGTCGAGTACGAGGGCGGTGGCGAGGAAACCCGCTCCAATCCCTGGCTGGCCGAACTGCAGCAGGAGATGTTCGTTGAACTGAACCCGGCCGCCGCCGTCGCACGGGGCATCCGCAACGGCGAACGCGTGTGGGTCAGCACGCCCACCGGCGCACGCCTGAACGTGCAGGCCCTGGTGACCGAACGTGTGGGCCCAGACACCGTGTTCCTGCCCTTCCACTTCTCGGGCCGCTGGCAGGGCCAGGACATGAAGGCCTACTACCCCGACGGCGCCATGCCGGTGGTGCGTGGTGAGGCCATCAACACCGCCACCACCTACGGTTACGACATCGTGACGATGATGCAAGAAACCAAGACGACGATCTGCAACGTTGAAAAAGCGTAAGCGCAAGGAGACACAGACATGGCACGAATGAAATTCATCTGTGACGCCGAGCGCTGCATCGAATGCAACGGCTGCGTCACCGCCTGCAAGAACGAACACGAGGTGCCCTGGGGCGTGAACCGCCGTCGCGTGGTCACGCTCAACGACGGTGTGCCCGGTGAGAAGTCCATCTCGGTGGCCTGCATGCACTGTTCCGACGCGCCCTGCATGGCGGTCTGCCCGGTGAACTGCTTCTACCGCACCGACGAAGGTGTGGTGCTGCACGACAAGGACGTCTGCATCGGCTGCGGCTACTGCTCCTACGCCTGCCCGTTCGGCGCGCCGCAGTTCCCGTCGCAAGGCACCTTCGGTGTGCGCGGCAAGATGGACAAGTGCACCTTCTGCGCCGGTGGCCCCGAGGAACATGGCAGCCAGAGCGAGTTCGAGAAATACGGTCGCAACCGCCTGGCCGAAGGCAAGCTGCCCGCCTGTGCCGAGATGTGCTCGACCAAGGCCTTGCTGGCCGGCGACGGCGATGTGGTGGCCGACATCTTCCGCACCCGCGTGCTGCAGCGTGGCAAGGGCGCCGAGGTCTGGGGCTGGGGCACGGCCTACGGCAGCAAGCCAGGCGCACAGACCAACGGAGCCAAGTCATGAGCGCGCGCCACATCACCCTGGCCATGGGTTTGGCCACGTTGCTGGCCCTGGGCGCCTGTGGCGAGAAGCCGCAAGGCATGGGCGGCGTCAAGAGTGACCAGCCGCCGTATGCGGGCGTGGGCAACAGCCAGTACGCCAACAAGGGCTGGAAGGCCGGCGACAAGAGCAGCTGGGAACAGCAGCTCAAGTCCCGGAGCCAGTACGGCCAGAACGACTACAGCCGCACCGCCAACTGAAGGAGCGCCGCATGAACCGGACAAGCAGATGGTTGGGCTGGCTGGCCGCGCTGACCCTGGGCTTGGCCTCGGCCGGTGCCTGGGCCCAGCAGGCCGCGCCGGCCGTGGCAGGCGTGCAGAGCGCCAACATCTTCCAGGTGGCCCCCGATGCGGCGACCGACCCGAACTACGCCCAGCAGACCAACGGGGAACGCGCCAAGGTGCAACCCGGCAACAACGCGCCCATGTGGCGCGCCGTGGGGCAGGGCAGCACCGGTGTGACCAATTTTCCCTATGCGGAGTACGGCACGCTGATCCAGCCCTTTGTGCAGTACCCCGGCTCGCGCCTGACCAATGCCGGTGAAGCCTGGCGCCAGGTGCGCAACCACTGGCTCATCCCCTATGGCGGCTCGCTGCTGCTGATCGTGGCGCTGGCCATCGGCTTGTTCTACTGGCGCAAGGGCACGTTGCAGCTGCACGGCGCCGAGACCGGCCGCCAGATCGAGCGTTTCACCGCCTTCGAGCGGGCGGCGCACTGGACCAACGCCATCGCCTTCGTGTGCCTGGCGGTGTCCGGCATCGTCATGGCCTTCGGCAAGTTCTTCCTGTTGCCCGTCATCGGCACCCACCTGTTCGGCTGGCTGACCTACGCACTGAAGAACCTGCACAACTTCACCGGGCCGCTGTTCGCGGTGTCCCTGGTGGTGGTCATCCTGACCTTCGTGCGCGACAACCTGCCTTCCAAGGACGACATCACCTGGCTGCTCAAGGGTGGTGGCCTGTTCGGCGGCGAAGAGGTGCCCTCGTACCGCTTCAACGCGGGCGAGAAGGTCTTGTTCTGGGGCGGTGTGTTCCTGTTCGGCCTGATCGTCGTGGCTTCGGGTCTGGTGCTGGACAAGCTGGTGCCTGGCTTCGACTACCTGCGCGCCAACATGCAGATCGCCCACATGGTCCACGCCGCCGCCGCGGTGGTGATGATGGCCATGTTCATGGGCCACATCTACATGGGCACCGTGGGCATGAGCGGCGCCTACCAGGCCATGAAGACCGGCTACGTGGACGAGACCTGGGCCAAGGAACACCATCAACTCTGGTACGACGACATTCAGGCCGGCAAGATCCCGGCGCAGCGCAGCGCCCAGGCGTCCGGCGCGACAGCCCAGCCGGTCAAGGCCTGAGCGCCAGGCCAGCGCGTTATACGGAGACACACATGAAAAACATTCTGATGCTGGGCCTGCTCGCGGTGTCCTTGGGGGCCCTGGCCAAGCTGCCTGCACCGGCGCCCCTGAACGACGAAGCCAAGGCCAAGGCCGAAGAGGCCAAGGCCCGCGCGGCCCATGCCACCAAGGTGGACAACTACAAGCTCTGCAAGTCCATGGACGTGGCGGTGGCACACTACGTCAAGACGGCGGGCGCCAAGGCCACCAAACCGTCCGACAAGGCCCCGGCCTGTGTGGACCCCGGCCCCGTCGGGGGCGCGCCCCCCGGGGGCCCCGCCCCCCCCGCCCA
>NZ_JASATI010000037.1:0-49543 GCF_038440225.1 Hydrogenophaga sp. OTU3427
ATCTATAAGGCACGGGTAGGTGGCCAAGTGCGTCAGTGCTGTTCAGCCGAACGATTGGCCCCAGGAAAACACCAAGCCGCTGGCACCGTGCCTGCCCGGGCGGCCACCTAGAATAGAAAACCTGTCCGGGCCCGAGGTGCAGGCCGCACCCCGCCCGCCAACCTTTTTTTCAGGATGCCCATGAAAAAGCTGCTTCTGACGCTGGGACTGGCCGCCGCCGCTGGCGCCGCTTCCGCGCAAGACCTCAAGGTCGCCATCGACCCGACCTACGAGCCCTTCACCTACAAGACCGCCGACGGCAAGCCGACCGGTTTCGATGTCGACATCGCGCTGGCCATCTGCGAGCAGATCAAGCGCAAGTGCGTGTTCGTCGAGCAGGTCTGGGACAGCATGATCCCCGGCCTGCAGGCCCGCAAGTACGACGTCATCATCAGCTCCATGTCGGTGACGGAGGACCGCAAGAAGGTCGTCGACTTCAGCGACCGCTACTACAAGACGCCCAGCAGCATCGTCGTCAAGGAAGGCACGGCCTACAGCGGGCCGGCCTCGCTCAAGGGCAAGAAAATCGGCGTGCTCAAGGGCAGCACGCAGGAGAAGTTCGCCATGGGCGAACTCAAGCCTGCTGGCGTGACTGTCGTGCCCTACGAGGCACAGGACCAGGTCTACCTGGACATCAAGTCCGGCCGGCTGGACGGCACGGTGGCCGACAAGGTCGAGGTGGGCGGCGGCTTCCTGAGCAAACCCGAGGGCAAGGGCTACGGTTTTGTCGGCCCCGACCAGTACGACGTGAAGTACTACGGCTCGGGCATCGGCGTGGCCATGCGCAAGGGGCAGGACAAGCTCAAGGGCGAGATCAATGCCGCCATCAAGGCCATCCGAGGCGATGACCGTTATGCCAAGATCAGCAAGAAGTATTTCAGCTTCGACCCCTACGGCAACTGATTCGGGAGACCGGGCCACACCAGCCACCCTGACCGGGGCGCCTCGTGCGCCCCGTGTCGTTTGATCGAATGGGCCACCCCTTGAGCGACTACTACCTCTCCATCCTGCAAGGCGCCGCGCTCACGGTGGGCGTGTCGCTGGCCGCCCTGCTGGTCTCGATCGTGCTGGGCTTGCTGGGCGCCACCGCCAAGCTGTCGGGCCGCCCGCCGCTGGTGGCCGCCGCGACCGTCTACACCACCCTGATCCGCGGCGTGCCCGAGCTGGTGCTGATGCTGCTGGTCTTCTACGGCGGCACCATCGGCCTCAACGCCCTGATGGAAGCCTTGGGCAGCGGTGAAGGCATCGACATCAACCCCTTCGTGGCCGGCGTGCTGACCATCGGCTTCATCTACGGCGCCTACATGACCGAAACCTTCCGGGGCGCCATCCTGTCCATTCCCAAGGGCCAGATGGAAGCGGCCTGGGCCTTTGGCATGGGGCCGGCGCAGACCTTTGTGCGCATCACCCTGCCGCAGATGGTGCGCTACGCCCTGCCCGGCTTCACCAACAACTGGCTGGTGCTGATCAAGGCCACCGCGCTGGTGAGCCTGATCGGCCTGCAGGAGATGACCTACCTGTCCAAGCAGGCCAGCGCCGCCACGCGCGAGCCGTTTGCCTTCTTCCTGTTTGCCGCCGCCCTGTTCCTGGTCTACACCTCGGTGTCGCTGTGGGTGCTCAGGCGCATCAACGCCCGCTACAGCCTGGGCGTCAAGCGGAGCACGACGTCATGAACTGGGCCGTCATCTTCGAGCCGGCCAACCTGGCGCTCTACGGCGAAGGGGTGGTCACCACGCTGTGGCTGCTGCTGTCCTCGCTGGCGGTGGGTGCCGTGCTGGCGCTCTTCTTTGCGCTGGCCCTGACCAACGGCCCGGCGCCCGTGCGCTGGCTGGTGGCGACCTACACCTACTGCATACGCGGCACGCCGCTGCTGATCCAGGTCTACCTGATCTACTACGGCCTGGCCCAGCTCGACTGGATACAGGCGCGCTGGGACGCCGTCTGGCCCTGGACCCATTTCAAGGAGCCCTTCTTCTGCGCCCTGCTGGCCTTCAGCCTCAACACCGCGGGCTACACCGCAGAGATGCTGGCCGGCGCCATGCGCGAGACCAGCGCCGGCGAGATCGAGGCCGCCCAGGCCATGGGCATGGGACGCTGGCAAGCGCTGCGCCGGGTGGTGCTGCCCAGCGCCGTGCGCCGCACGCTGCCGGCCTACAGCAACGAGGTGGTCATGATGCTGCACAGCACCAGCCTGGCCAGCACGGTGCCGGCCATGATGGACGTGACCGCCGCCGCCAGCCGCATCTACTCCGATTTCTACCTGCCCTTCGAGGCCTACCTCTTCGCCGCAGGCATCTACCTGAGCATCACCTTCGTGCTGGTGGGTGGCTTCAAGCTGGCCGAAAAGCGCTACCTGGCCCACCTGGCGCCCCGCCAGCACTGACACCGAGTTCAGCCATGGACACCCGACAACACCTCCTGCCGGCCGCCAGCCTGGGCCGGCAGACCACCGTCACCAGCCAACACTTCGGCACCCCGGGCGCCCGCCCCAAGGTCTACCTGCAGGCCAGCCTGCACGCCGAGGAACTGCCGGGCATGCTGGTGGCACACCACCTGCGCCAGCGTTTGCAAGCGGCCGAAGCCACTGGCCAGGTGCGCGGCGAGGTGGTGCTGGTGGCGGTGGCCAACCCCATTGGCCTGGCCCAGCGCCTAGACCACAAGCCCATGGGCCGCTTCGACTTCAACACCTCGGAAAACTTCAACCGACACTTCCCCGACCTGGCCCAGATCGCCTACGAGCGCGTGCAAGGCCACCTCACGCAGGACGGCGCCGCCAACGTCGCTGCCGTGCGCGAGGCCATCGCGGGCTGGCTGGCCGGACAGACACCCCAGACCGAACTCGAGGGCCTGCGCCACACCCTGATCGGCCTGGCCTTCGACGCCGACGTGGTGATCGATCTGCACTGCGACGGCGAGGCCGCCATGCACTTCTACACCGAGCGCCATTGCTGGCCGGTGCTGGAGCCGCTGGCGCGCTACCTGGGCGCCGAGGCCGTGCTGCTGGCCGACACGGCCTCCAACGGCGGACCGTTCGACGAACAGCTCTCCGGCCTGTGGTCGCAGCTGCCGGCCTTGCTGCGGGCGGCGGGCCAGGACCTGCCGCTGCCGGTGGGCTGCGCCAGCACCACGGTCGAATTGCGTGGCGAGGCCGACGTGAGCCACCCGCTGGCCCAGCAGGACAGCGCGGCGCTGTGGGCCTACCTGCAGCACCTGGGCGCGGTGGCCGGCCCGGCGCCCGCCGTGCCCGCCGCCTTGTGCGAAGCCACCCCCCTGGCCGGCTCCGAGAGTCTGAAGGCGCCCTGCCCCGGCGTGCTGGTCTTTGTCGCCGACATCGGCCAGCGCCTGGCCGTGGGCGACCCGGTGGCCGAAATCATCGACCCCACGCTGGGCACCGCGGCCACCGTGCGCGCGGGCACGGCCGGCGTGTTCTACGCCCGCATCCCGCACCGTTACATCCAGGCCGGCCTGGAGATCGGCAAGATCGCCGGCCGCATTCCTTTCAGAACCGGCAACCTGCTGGGCAACTGACGCACGACATGACCTTCAAACTCCAGGCCCTGGACATCCACAAAAGCTACGGCGGCCACGAGGTGCTCAAGGGCGTCTCCCTGCAGGCCCAGGCCGGCGACGTCATCAGCATCATCGGCAGCTCCGGCTCGGGCAAGAGCACCTTCCTGCGCTGCATCAACCTGCTGGAGAAGCCGCAGCAAGGCCGCATCGTCGTGGCCGGCGAGGAGCTGAAACTCAAGCCCGCCAGGAACGGCGAGCTCCATGCCGCCGACCCCGCCCAGCTGCAGCGCCTGCGCACCCGGCTGTCCATGGTGTTCCAGCACTTCAACCTCTGGGCCCACATGACGGTGCTGCAGAACATCATCGAGGTGCCGGTGCACGTGCTGGGCGTGCCGCGCGAGCAGGCGGTGGCCACCGCGCGCAAGTACCTCGACCTGGTCGGCCTGAAAAACGTGGACGACCGCTACCCCGCGCACATGAGCGGCGGCCAGCAGCAGCGCGTGGCCATTGCCCGCGCGCTGGCGGTGGAGCCCGAGGTGATGCTGTTCGACGAGCCCACCAGCGCTCTCGACCCGGAGCTGGTGGGCGAGGTGCTGCGCGTGATGCAGGTGCTGGCCGAACAGGGCCGCACCATGGTGGTGGTGACCCACGAAATGGGCTTTGCCCGCGAGGTGTCCAGCCACCTCATCTTCTTGCACCAGGGCCGCATCGAGGAACAAGGCCCGCCGCGTGCCGTGCTGGGCGCGCCCAAGAGCGAGCGGCTGGCGCAGTTCCTTTCGGGCAACCTCAAGTAGGGCGGCCCGTCTTCATGCGGGCTCGTGCAGCTGTCCGCCCCAGCCTTCCACCGTGTCCTGGATCAGCCGCGACACCAGCTTGCTGGCGGCCGTGAGCTGGCCCTGTTTGGGCAGGGCCAGGGTGACATGGCGGCGGCATTCGGGGTTGACCAGGCGCGCGGCCTGCAGGCGGCCGGTGCGCACATCGTCGGCAATCGAAAACGGGCCCAGCAACGCGTACAAATGGCTGGTCTGCGCCACCAGCTCCCTTTGCAGCCGCAAGGAGTCCGCCTCCACGTCCGCCAGCAGCGCAAACCCCTTGCCACGCGCGGACTCGTCCAGCACGGCCCGCCAGTGGGCCGGCCGGCGCGGCAACACCAGACGCAGCCCCTCCAGCCTGGCGAAGTCCACCGTATCGCCTTTGGTGAGCGCGTCGCCCGGGCGTGACACCAGGTAGGTGCCCACGGTGGACAGCAGCTTTTCATCGGGGCTGCTGGGTTTGCTGTAGCGGAACAGCACCGCCATGTCCACGCTGCCGGTGTCCAGCAGCGCGTCCAGTTCCGCGCCCTGACCCTCCCGGATGTTGAGCCGGATCTTGGGGTAGTCGGCCTGCAGGCGCAGATAGACCTGGGTCATGAGCGGGTGGGCGGCCGAGGGCAGTATGCCCAGCCGGACCTCGCCCATGGGCACGCCCGCATCGGCCCGGATCTCGGCCAGCAGCTGATCGGTGTCGCGCAGCCAGCCGCGCACACGGGCCTCGATGTGCTGGCCGAGGTCGGTCAGCACCACGCCGCGCCCCGTGCGCTTGAACAGGGCACCGCCACAGGCCGCCTCCAGTTCGCCGATCTGCCGGCTGATGTGGGACTGCACGGTGCGGCGGTGGGCCGCGACCTTGGTGAAGCTGCCGAGTTCGACGACGTCGAGAAACAGCCGGAAGTCGTTGGGATTCATCGCCTGCCTGCCTGGTTGTGACATGCCAATCCAAGCATGTCTGAAATCTCGGATTGCATTCTATTCAGATGGCCAACCGCTGCCTAGACTCCACCCCATCGACACCGTGCCCTTGGGCGCACACCACCGGAGAACACCCAGATGCGTTTCGCAAGTTTTGAAATCAATGGCATGGCCAGCTACGGCCTGGTGGACAGCGAGCAGCGCTGCTGGCCCGTGCCGGCCGCGTTCCTGGCGCGCTTTCCCGACCTCCAATCGGCGATCGCCGCCCAAGCTCTGACCGAGCTGGCGCAAGCCGCACAGGCATCGGGCACACCGGTGGCCCTCGAACAGCTGCGCCTGCTGCCGGTGCTGCCCAACCCCGGCAAGCTGATCTGCGTGGGCCTCAACTACAAGAGCCACGTGGCCGAAACCAAACGCGCCGACAGCGATTACCCCTCGCTGTTCCTGCGTTTCAACGACAGCCTGGCCGCCCACGGCGACGCCGTGCTGCGCCCGGCCTTCTCCGAGCGTTTCGACTGGGAAGGCGAGCTGGCCTTCGTGATCGGCCGGGGCGGCCGCCACATCGCCAAGGAAGATGCCTTCAAGCACATCGCCGGCTACGCCTGCTTCAACGACGTCAGCGTGCGCGACTGGCAGCGCCACACCCACCAGTTCACGCCCGGCAAGAACTTCCCCGGCACGGCGCCCTTTGGCCCGGTGCTGGTCACCACCGACGAGGTGCCCGACGTGACCACGCTGACGCTGGAGACCCGGGTCAACGGCCAGGTGATGCAGCACGCCAGCCTGGGTGACCTGATTTTCGACATCCCCACCATCGTCGCCTACGTCTCGCGGTTCACCCCGCTGTCGCCCGGCGACGTGATCGCCACCGGCACGCCTGGCGGCGTAGGCGACCGGCGCGAGCCGCCGCTCTACATGAAGGACGGCGACGTGGTCGAGGTGGAGATCACCGGCCTGGGCGTGCTGCGCAACACCATCGGCACCGACCACGGCGCCGCCTGACCCGGAGACACCCCCATGGCACACGCACCCCAACTCCGCATCGCCGTCGACATCGGCGGCACCTTCACCGACATGGCTGCCTTTGACGAGGCGACCGGCCAGTTGCTGTTCGGCAAGGCCCTGTCCACCCACGGCGAACTCGTCAAGGGCATCCAGTCCACCATCGACAGCGCCGACATCGACTGGCGCGACGGCAACCTGTTCCTGCACGGCTCCACCATCGCCATCAACACGCTGCTGGAGCGCAACGGCGCCCACACCGCGCTGCTGATCACCGAAGGCTTTCGCGACATCTACGAGATCGGCCGCGTCAACCGCCCCGACGCCTACAACCTGTTCTTCAACAAGCACCAGCCGCTGGTCAAGCGCTCGCTGCGTTTCGAGGTGGCCGAGCGCCTGCGCGCCGACGGCAGCCTGCACAAACCGCTGGACGAGGCCGCCGTGCGCGAACTCGCCAAGGACCTGCGTGGCCAGGGCGTCGAGGCGGTGGCCGTGCTGCTGCTGCACAGCTACCGCAACCCGGCGCACGAGCAGCGCGTCAAGCAGATCCTGCAGGAAGAGATCCCGGGGGCCTTCGTCTGCGCCTCGCACGAGCTGAGCCAGGAATACCGCGAGTTCGAGCGTGTCTCCACGGCCGTGGCCAACGCCTACGTGGGCCCGCGCGTGTCCGAGTACCTGGGCCAGCTCGAGGATCATCTGGCCGGCAAGGGCTTCGGTGGCGACTTCTACATCGTGCAGTCCACCGGTGGCCTGTTCCCGGTGGAGCATGCCAAGGTCGGTTGTGTGCGCATGCTCGAATCCGGCCCCGCGGCCGGTGTGATCGGCGCCCAGGCCATCTGCGCCCAGCTCGGCATGGGCGACGCCATCGCCTTCGACATGGGCGGCACCACCGCCAAGGCCGGCGTGATCAGCGATGGCCGGCCCCTGACCACCGGCTCGGCCCTGATCGGTGGCTACGAGCGCGCCCTGCCGATCCAGATCCCCATGATGGACATCCACGAGGTCGGCACCGGCGGCGGATCGATCGCCCGCGTCGAAACCGGCAACGCGCTGCGCGTGGGGCCGCAGAGCGCCGGCTCCATCCCGGGCCCGGTGGCCTATGGCCGCGGCGGCACCGAACCCACCGTGACCGACGCCAACCTGGTGCTGGGACGGCTCGATGCCGAGCACTTTCTGGGCGGTGAACTGAAGCTGGACATGGCCGGTTGCCAGCGCCAGATGGCCGAGCGCATCGCCGGACCGCTGGGCCTGGACCCGACCGCCGCAGCCGACGGCATCCTGCGCATCGCGGTGACGCAGATGTCGCACGCCGTCAAGGCCGTGACCACCGAACGGGGCCTGGATGCCGGCAGCTTCACCATGGTGGTGTACGGCGGCGCCGGCCCACTGCACGCCTCGGCCATCGCCCGCGAGATCGGCATCCGCAAGGTGCTCATTCCCTACGCACCGGGCTACTTCTCGGCCTACGGCATGTTGTTCAGCGACCTGCGCTACGACTATGTGCGCTCGGTGTTCCGCAAACTCGGCGACGTGTCCTTCGAGGACATCGAAGCCGCCTACAAGACCATGGAGGACGAGGGCCGCGCTGCGCTCGCGGCGTCGGGCATACAGGCCGACGGCGTGGTGATCGAACGCGCCGCCGACATGCGCTACGTGGGCCAGGAACACGCGGTGACGGTGGACCTGCCGCTGGCCTTCTTCGCGAGCAAAGACCGTTCGGCGATCAAGCAGCAGTTCGACGAACTGCACAAGGTGCGCTACGGCACCTCGGCGCCCAAGGAGCCGGCCGACCTGGTGAGCCTGCGCGTGACCGTGCTGGGCACCATGAAAAAGCCGCCCAAACACAGCGTGGCCGCCGGCAGCGCCACGCCCACCCCGGGCGCGGTGCGGGCCGTCAAGCCGGTCTACTTCCGCGCCGGCGGCTGGGCCGACACCCCGGTCTACATCCGCGACCGCCTGCTGGCCGGCAACGAGATCACGGGCCCGGCCCTGGTCGAAGAACACGCCTCGACCACGGTGGTGCAGCCCGGTGACGCGCTGCGCGTGGACGAACTCGGCAACCTGCAGATCGACATCGGCTCGGACCGTTCCTGAACGCGCGCCCCCAAGGAGAACCCATGAACACCCCCACCGCCCCCCAGGCTGTCGACCCCGTCACCGTCGAGATCATCCGCAACGGCCTCTATGCCGTGACGGAGGAGATGAAAACCAACCTCACGCGCACCGCCTACAACCTCATCATCTACGAGGCGCTGGACTTCACCGTCGGCCTGTTCACCAAGGAAGGCGACACCGTCTCCATCGGCCTGGGCCTGCCCATGTTCATCCGCGGCATGTCCGAGACGGTCAAGGCGAAGATCAAGCACTTCGGCTACGAGAACATCCTGCCCGGCGACATCCTGGTCACCAACGACGCCTACACGACCGGCAGCCACCTGAACCACTTCACGTTCACGATGCCCATCTTTCACGAGGGCCGGCTGGAGGGTTTCACCTGCTGCATGGCGCACTGGCTGGACGTGGGCGGCACGCTGGGCAACGTGACCACCGACATCTTCAGCGAGGGCATACAGATCCCCATCCTGAAGTACCAGCGCGAGGGTGTGGTCAACCAGGACCTGATCGACATCATCGCCATGAACGTGCGCCTGGCCGAACGCGCGCTGGGCGACCTGCGGGCGCAGATCACCGCCATCACCACCGGCGAGCGCCGCTACGTGGAGCTGCTGCAGCGCTACGGCGCCGAGGCGGTCAACGCATCCATCCGCCAGATCATGGATTCGAGCGAGGCCGTGGCGCGCAAGAACACGCTCTCCATCCCCGACGGCGTGTACGAGGCCGAATCCTTCATGGACGACGACGGCCTGGAGATCGGCAAGCGCATCCCCATCCGCGTCAAGGTGACGGTCAGCGGCGACGAGATGACGGTGGACCTGTCGGACGTGAGCAAGCAGGTGCGTGGCTTCTACAACAGCGGCTTCACCACCGGCATCGCCTGCGCGCAGGTGGCCTACAAGTGCCTGACCACGCCCACCGACTACCCGGTCAACGACGGCTCGTTCCGGCCCCTCAAGGTCATCATGCCCATGGGCACGGTGATCAGCGCCGAGCGCCCCTACCCGATGCGCGTGTGGATGACCTTCCCCATGACGGTGATCGACACCATCTTCAAGGCGCTGGCGCCAGCGATTCCGAACCGGTCGATTGCCGGCCACCACGCCGACCTGGTGTTCCCCAACATCCACGGCATCAGCCCCGAAGACGGTCGCCTGTTCATCGTCGGCATCGGCCCGCTGGGTGGCGGCTGGGGCGCCAAGAGCAGCGAGGACGGCGTGTCGGTCACGGTCTGCATCAACGACGGCGACACCCACAACAGCCCGACCGAACAGCTCGAAGCCAAGTACCCCGTGCTGGTGGAGAAGTACGAGATCCGCCGCGACAGCGCGGGTGCCGGCCGCCACCGGGGCGGCCTGGGCGCCGAGATGGTGGTGCAGGCGCTCTCGCCCTTCACCGTGACCACCCGCATCGACCGTGTGCACTGCAAGCCCTGGGGTCTGGAGGGCGGCGGCGATGCCATGGGCAACGGCCTGGCCGTGCGCCACAAGGGCGAGTGGAAAACCGACCACCTCAACGCCAAGATCTTCAACGTGCGCCTGGAGCGCGGTGATGCCTACAAGATGCTCTCGGGCGGTGGCGGCGGCTTCGGCAACCCACTCGAACGTGAGCTGGAGCTGGTGGCCGAAGACGTGCGCGAGGGCTACGTGAGCGCCCAGGTGGCGCGCGAGGTCTACAAGGTGGCGCTCGACGCCCGGGGCCAGGTGGACCAAGCGGCCACCAGCGCCCTGCGCAGCGGCGCGGCACCGGCCGCCGCCGAAGACCTGGCCTGGGACGGGCAGTGAGCACCGCCGTGGCCGATCCGCGTGCCGAGCGCCTGGCGCATCTCTGGAGCCGGCTGGCGGCCCAGCACGTGACGCTGGGCGCCGGCTGCGGTTGCATGACGGGCGGGGTCAGCGTCTCGCTGGAGGACTTCGAGCTCGACATCGTCGATTACCTCTGGGCCGAAAGCGAAAGACTGGGCCAGGCGGACGTGGAGGCCTTTCTGCTGGCGCCTGGCCCCATCCACGAACAGACCAGACCGGTGATGCTGCTGCTGGACCGGCTGGAGCATGGCGAGTCCGACGAGGCCGTGGCCGACTGGCTGTTGAGCCGACTGGCCCGCACGCTCGATTCCTTCGCCCGGCTGCACGGCCCGGCCGGCGCCAGCGACGACTGAGGCGCGCACCATGCCCTTCATCTTTCCCGCACTGGACAGCGCCGATGCCACCGATGCGGGCCAGCGCGTGCCCATCACCGTGCTGACCGGCTTCCTGGGCAGCGGCAAGACCACCTTGCTCAACCGCCTGCTGCGCCAGCCCGACATGCACGGCACGGCCGTGGTGATCAACGAATTCGGCGCCGTGGGCCTGGACCACGACCTGGTGGACCACACCGATGAACAGATGGTGTTGCTGGCCAACGGCTGCATCTGCTGCACCGTGCGCGGCGACCTGGTCGAGGCCTTCGAGCGCCTGGCGCAGAGCCCGCAGGCCCAGCGCGGCGAACTGCGCCACGTGGTGGTGGAAACCACCGGCCTGGCCGATCCCGCACCCATCCTGCACACACTGATGGGCGACCCGCGCCTGGCGCGCCAGTGGCGCCTGGCGGGTGTCGCCTGCACCATCGATGCGTTCAATGCCATGGCCACGCTGGACCGGCACCGCGAAGCGGTCAAGCAGGCCGCCGTGGCCGACCACCTGCTGCTGACCAAGACCGACCTCGTCGCCGACGCCATGTTGGCCCCCTTGCTGGAGCGGCTGCAGGGCATCAACCCCCTGTCCACCGTGGCCCGGGGCCCCGATGCCGCGCTGCAGGCGCTGGTGGGTTTGCTGAGCCGACCCAGCGCCGCGCGGTCGTCGCTGCCGGCGGACGAGGAACGTTCGTTCTTCTTTCCGGTGTCCGGTCCGGCGCAGCACGACCCAAGCCGGCACGACGACCAGATCCGCTCGCACGTGATCGTGCGCGAGCAGCCACTCTCGCGCGAAGGCTTCATGGCCTGGCTGGACATGCTCTCCAGTCTGCGTGGCAACGACCTGCTGCGTGTCAAGGGCATCGTGCAGCTGGCCGACGACCCCGAACACCCGATGGTGATCCACGGCGTGCAGCACCTGTTCCACCCGCCCGAAACGCTGGCGCGCTGGCCCAGCGAGGACCGGCGCACCCGCATCGTCTTCATCACCCGAAACATCGATGCCGAGGACATCGAGGCCACGCTGAGCGTGTTCGAAAGGCGCAGCCGCCGCGACCGCCGTCCCGCCCAACCTGTTTAATCACCCGTAGGAGACAACACCATGATGAAGAAGCTGATGGCCTTTGCCGTGTTCGGCGCTTGTGGCCTTTCGCCCGCCCTGGCGCAGGTCAAATTTCCGGAGGGGATGATCAAGCTGATCGTGCCGTTTGCCGCCGGCGGCGGCGTCGACCAGGCCGCCCGCCTGCTGGGCCGCCAGCTCCAGACCGACCTGGGCGTGCCGGTCATCATCGACAACAAGGCCGGTGCCAGCGGCACCATCGGCGGCAAGGCGGTGCAGACGGCGCCGCCCGACGGCTACACCCTGCTGTTCTCGGCCGCCACCCATGTGCTGGCCAAACAGGTGCTGGCCTCGCCTCCCTACGACCCGGTGACCGATTTCGCGCCGGTGGCGCGGGTGGGTGAGGCTTCGCTGCTGCTGGTCATCCCACCCAACGCGCAGCCGAAAAACGTGCGCGAGGTGCTGGACGCTGCGCGCCAGCAACCCAATGCCTGGACCGCCGCCGTGCCGGCCCTGGGCGCGCCCAGCCACCTGGCCACCCTGCTGCTGGCCAAGCAGGGCAACCTCAAGCTGACGCTGACGCCTTACCGGGGGACGGCCCCGGCCCTGGCCGATGTGGCCGGCGGCCACGTGCAGATCCTGCTGGACTCCATCATCTCGCTGCAGTCCATGGCCAAAAGTGGCAAGGTCAAGCCCATCGCCACCACCTCGGCCAAACGCAGCAGCGCCATGCCCGACGTGCCCACCGCGGCCGAAAGCGGCTTCCCCGGCATGGTCTACGAGTCCTGGTACGGCGTCTGGGCGCCCAAGGGGCTGCCCGACGAGCGCGTGCAGTTGCTGAACAAGGCCATCAACAAGGCCGTGGCCGAACTCAGCAAGTCGGGCTCGTTCACGGCCCTGGGCATCGAACCCGTGACCGAGTCGGTCGACCAGTTCCGCAAGTACATCACCACCGATGTGGCCCGCAGCGCGGAACTGCTCAGGGAATCGGGCTTCAAGCCCGAGTGATGGAACTCAAAGGAACCGGTCCAGCAGCTTGCGGCTGTGCCGGTCCAGGGCCGAGACGTCGCGGATCATGAACTGCACGCCGTGGGCGTCGGCGATCAGCATCACGCCGCCGCCCATGCGGCGGATGTCTTCCTCGCCCTTGAGCTGCAGCGTCGCCCGGCCACGGTCGGTCTCGATGTCCCAGGTGCTGGGCGTGGCGAAGCTGCTGACACCAAACAGGCGCAGGATCTCGGGCATGAACTCGCGCCGGCGGAGTTCTTCGTCGACCAGTTGGCGGGCGCTGGCGTCGAGCGTGTCCAGCGACTCCAGCCAGGCCAGTTCGTGGCCGTCGGCGCCGACGATGCCGATCATGCGGTCGGGCGCGCTGATGGGGTAGGCCCGCACCGGCACCACGCCCTCGTGGGCGATGCCGTCCGCCGTGGTCAGCACCAGCCGGCCCAGGTTGTTGCGTTGCAGGTTCATTCGCCGCTCCCGCCTTCTTCCAAGACATCGGCATGCCGGGCCTGCGCCTGGTAGAGCCGGAAGTAGGCGCCTTCGCGCGCCATCAGTTCGTCGTGGCTGCCCTCTTCCACCTTCTGGCCCCGGTCCATCACCACCAGGCGGTCGGCCTTGCGCAGCGTGGACAGGCGGTGGGCGATGGCGATGGTGGTCCGGCCCTTGACCAGGTTGTCCAGCGCCTTCTGGATTTCCTTCTCGGTCTCGGTGTCCACCGACGATGTGGCCTCGTCCAGGATCAGGATGCGCGGGTTGATCAGCAGCGCGCGCGCGATGCTGATGCGCTGGCGCTCGCCGCCCGACAGGCCCTGGCCACGTTCGCCCACCAGCGAGTCGTAGCCCTGGGGCAGGCGCAGGATGAATTCGTGCGCATGGGCGGCGCGGGCCGCCGCGACGATCTCCTCGCGCGTGGCGTCGGGTTTGCCGTAGGCGATGTTGTCGGCGATGGTGCCGAAGAACAGGAAGGGCTCCTGCAGCACCAGGCCGATGTGGCTTCGGTACTGGGCCACCGGCAGCGAGCGGATGTCGACGCCGTCGATCCGGATGGCGCCTTCCGAGATGTCGTAGAAGCGGCAGATCAGGTTGACCAGGGTGCTCTTGCCCGAGCCGCTGTGGCCCACCAGGCCCACCATTTCGCCCGGGGCGATGTGCAGGTCCAGGCCGCGGATGACGGCGCGGTTGCCGTAGCGAAAGCCGGCGCCTTCGATGGTGATGCGGCCCTCCACACGGGGCAGGTGCACCGGGTTGACCGGCTCGGGCACGCTGGAGACGTGGTCCAGGATGTCGAAGATGCGCTTGGCGCCCGAGGCGGCCTTCTGCGTCACCGAGACGATGCGGCTCATCGAATCGAGCCGGCTGTAGAAACGGCCGATGTAGGCCAGGAAGGCGGTCAGCACGCCCACCGTGATGGACTGGTGCGCCACCAGCCAGATGCCGAAGCCCCAAACCACCAGCAGCCCGATTTCGGTCAGCAGCGAGACGGTGGGCGCGAACAGCGACCAGACGCGGTTGAGCTTGTCGTTGACGTCCAGGTTGTGCTTGTTGGCGTCGCGAAAGCGCTGGGCCTCGCGGTTTTCCTGGGCGAAGGCCTTGACCACGCGGATGCCGGGAATGGTGTCGGCCAGCACGCTGGTGACCTCGGACCAGACGCGGTCGATCTTCTCGAAGCCGGTGCGCAGCTTGTCGCGCACCACGTGGATCATCCAGCCGATGAAGGGCAGCGGCAGCAGCGTGGCCAGTGCCAGCCAGGGGTTGATGGAGAACAGGATGACCGTGGTCATGCCGATCATCAGCACGTCGGTGGCGAAGTCCAGCAGGTGCAAGGAAAGGAAAACGTTGATGCGGTCGGTTTCAGAACCGATGCGCGCCATCAGGTCGCCCGTGCGGCGGCCGCCAAAGTACTCGAGCGAGAGCTTGAGCAGGTGTTCGTAGGTGGTGGTGCGCAGGTCGGCGCCTATGCGTTCGGACACCAGGGCCAGGATGTAGGTCTTGGCCCAGCCCAGCCCCCAGGCCAGCAAGGCCGCGCCCAGCAGGCCGCTGAGGTACATCACCACCAGCGACATCTCCACCGCCTGACCGTTCTGGTAGGGAATCAGCACCTCGTCGATCAGGGGCATGGTCAGGTAGGGTGGCACCAGGGTGGCCGCGGTGGAGGCCAGCATCAGCAGGAAGCCGGCCAGCAGCTGCCCCTGGTAAGGCTTGGCGAAACGCCACAGGCGCAGCAGCATCCAGGTCGATGGCGGCACCGTGTTTTCCTGCGCGCACGAGGGGCAATCCTCCTGGTCGGGGTCCAGCGGCGCCTTGCACAGCGGACAGGTGGCCTGCATCACCAGTTGCGGCGGCCGGCCCTCGCTCAAGGCCTGTTGCGCCAGGCCAAACTGGTTCACCAGGCGGGTGGCGGCCATCTGCTGCGCCAGGGTGTAGCGCCACACCGCCAGGCGGCCTTGTGGGTGGACCAGCTCGATCTGACCGACGCCGGCATGGTCGCTCTGGCGCAGGGCGAGGCCCGCGTCCAGCGGCCATTCAGCGGCCAGTTTGGGCGTTCCGTCGACCGCCTGCGTCCAGGCCTGCAGGCGGGCCGCCCCCACCAGCAGCAAGCCCGGCGCGAAGCACAAATCGGCGTTGAGATCGGTTTCCAGCCAGGCCAGCGGCGCGCCGTCCGGGCCGCCCGACAAGGCGCTTTGCCACACGCCGGGGCGGGATTCTGAAGCGCCGCTGGGCGCTGACATGGTGGTCATGCTGGAAAATAAATGTTTGTAACCGCTTTGGACCCGCCTCGGAGTGGGTACAAAATCGCGTTTCTGGTGCACGCCCCGTGGCGTTGCCTGGTTCACCTTGAAGGCCACATCAGGCCAGAAGATTGTAAGGCTGCCCCTCTGACCGCAGAACCGACATCCGCCCTGTCCAGCACGCCCCCGCGGCGCGGCTGCGGGCGACCATTCCCATGACTGAAAAAGACATCAAGATCCTGCGTCTGGCCTACCTGCGCGGCCCCAACATCTGGACCTACCGCCCGGTGGTCGAAGCGCTGGTCGACATTGGCGCCCTGGAGGATTGCCCGTCCAACACCCTGCCCGGCTTCACCGAGCGCCTGAGCGCCTGGCTGCCCGGCCTGGCCGAACACCGCTGCGGCGTGGGCGAGCCCGGCGGCTTCCTGCTGCGCCTGCGCGAAGGCACCTGGCCGGCGCACATCATGGAACACGTGGCCATCGAGCTGCAGAACCTGGCCGGCTCGCAGGTCGGTTTCGGCAAGGCGCGCGAGACCGAGCAACGCGGTGTCTACAAGCTGGCTGTGCGGGCCCGCCAGGAAGACGTGGGCTTCGCCGCCGTGCACGCCGCCCGCGAGTTGGTGCTGGCCGCCATCCATGACCAGGCCTTCGATGTGAAGGCCACCGTCAAGCAGCTCACCACCCTGGTGGACCGCCTGTGCCTGGGCCCCAGCACCGCGGCCATCGCCGATGCGGCAGCCGACCGTGGCATTCCGTCCATCCGCCTGACCGACGGCAACCTGGTGCAGTTGGGCTACGGCTCGCGCCAGCGCCGCATCTGGACCGCCGAGACCGACCGCACCAGCGCCATCGCCGAAAGCGTGTCGCGCGACAAGGACCTCACCAAGTCCCTGCTCAAGGCCTGCGGTGTGCCCATTCCCGAGGGCGAGATCGTGCACAGCCCGGGCGAGGCTTGGGGCGCGGCGCAGGACATCGGTCTGCCGGTGGTGGTCAAGCCCACCGACGGCAACCACGGGCGTGGCGTGTCGCTGGACCTCAACACGCAGGCCGAGATCGAAGCGGCTTTCCCGGTGGCTGAAGCCGAAGGTTCGGACGTCATGGTCGAGCGCCACATTCACGGCGAAGAACACCGCCTGCTGGTGGTGGGTGGCAAGCTGGTGGCGGCCTCGCGTGGCGAGGTGGCCAGCGTTACCGGCGACGGCGTCCACACGGTCGAGCAGCTGATCGAACTGCAAATCAACAGCGACCCGCGCCGTGGCGAGGAAGAGGGTTTTCTGCTGGACACGATTCGACTGAGCGAACACACCACGGCGGTGCTGGAGCTCCAACGCCAGGGCCTCACCGGCGCCAGCGTGCCCGAAGCCGGTCGCCACGTGCTCGTGATGCGCACCGGCAACATGGGCCACGATGTCACCGATGAGGTGCACCCGGACGTGGCCGAGATGGCCGCGCTGGCGGCCCGCGTGGTGGGCCTGGACATTGCCGGCATCGACCTGGTGGCACGCGACATCTCGCGTCCTCTGGCGGAACAGGGCGGCGCCATCGTCGAGGTCAACGCCGGCCCCAGCCTGCTGATGCACCTCAAGCCCGCCATCGGCAAGCCGCGCCCCTGCGGCGAGGCGGTGGTCAACCACCTGTTCAGCGCCAGCGACAGCGGCCGCATCCCGGTGGTGGGCGTGACGGGTGGCCCGGAGCGCACCGTGGTCGCCCGCCTGCTGGCGCGCACACTGCAGCTCAGCGGCCCTCTCACCGGCCTGGCCTGCGCCGCGGGCCTGTACATCGGGCAGCAGCGCGTCATCTCCGGCAAGCCCACCGACTGGGAAGCCGGCCAGCGCACGCTGATCAACCGCAACATCGAGGCAGCGGTGATCGAGAACAGCCCGCAGAGCATCCTCAAGGAAGGCCTGGCCTACGACCGCTGCCAGGTCGGCATCGTCACCGGCGTGCCCGGCCCCGAGGGCATGGACGATCCTTACATCCACGACATGGAGCGCATGCGCCTGGTGCTGCGCACCCAGGTGGACGTGGTGCTCAAGCAAGGCTGCGCGGTGCTCAACGCCGACGACGAGATCGCCCGTGGCCTGGCCGAGCTGTGCGATGGCGAGGTCATCCTCTACGGCACCGACATCGACGCCGCCGCCATGAAACAGCAGTGCGCCGACGGCGGCCGCTTCGTGACCGTGCGTGGGCACCAGGTGGTGATGTGCCACCAGCAGGTGCAGACGCCCCTGCTGGACCTGGACCAGCCGGCCATGGCCCAGCTGCTGGAGCGCGGCGCGCTCGGCCTGTCGTCCTTGCTGGCGGTGGTGGCCGCGGCCTGGGCCCTGGACCTGTCGCCTGGCCTGGTGCGCGCCGCTATTGAATCGAGCGCACCCGTTCTCACCGAATCCTGATCACGACATGCAAGTCTCACGCCTTCGCGCCTTGCGCGGCCCCAACCTCTGGACCCGGCACACCGCCGTCGAGGCCATCGTCACCTGCAGCGAGCAGGAGTGCAGCCTGGAGCACCTGCCTGGCTTCGATGAGCGGCTCAGCCGCCTGTTCCCGGCCATGGGCGCCCTGCCCCAGCCGCCGTCCGACGGCAAGCTCAGCACCGCCCACGCCCTCGAACGCGTGACGCTGGCGCTGCAGGCCCAGGCCGGCTGTGCGGTCAGCTTCAGTCGGACCACGCCCGCGCCCGAGGACGGCGTCTACCAGGTGGTGGTTCAGTACAGCGAAGAAGCCGTCGGCCGGCTGGCCTTCGACCTGGCCTGCAAGCTGTGCCAGGCGGCGCAGGACGACCAGCCCTTCGACCTTGAAGACGCGCTGCACCAGTTGCGCGAGATCGACGAGGACGTGCGCCTGGGCCCCTCCACCGGCTCCATCGTGGACGCCGCCGTGGCCCGTGGCATCCCTTACCGCCGCCTGACCCAGGGCAGCCTGGTGCAGTTCGGCTGGGGCGCGCGGCAACGCCGCATCCAGGCGGCCGAGGTGGACGCGACCAGCGCCATCGCCGAATCCATTGCCCAGGACAAGGAGCTGACCAAGAAGCTGCTGCAGGCGGCCGGCGTGCCGGTGCCCATCGGCCGCCCGGTGGACGGTGCCGACGACGCCTGGGCCGCGGCCCAGGAGATTGGCCTGCCGGTGGTGGTCAAGCCGCGCGATGGCAACCAGGGCAAGGGGGTCGCGGTCAACCTGACGACCCGCGAGCAGGTGGTGGCCGGTTACGAAGCGGCGCGGCATTTCCGCGACGACATCATGGTCGAGAAGTACCTGCCCGGCATCGACTACCGCCTGCTGGTGGTGGGCAACAAGCTGGTGGCTGCCGCCCGGCGCGACCCGCCGCTGGTGATCGGTGACGGCCAGCACACGGTGGCCGAGCTGGTGGCCCAGGTGAACACCGACCCGCGCCGTGGTGAAGGGCACTCCACCTCGCTGACCAAGATCCGTTTCGATGACATCGCCCGCGCGCGCCTGGCCGAACAAGGCCTGAACGAACACAGCGTGCCCTCCCTGGGCCAGCGGGTGGTGCTGCGCAACAACGCCAACCTGTCCACTGGCGGCACCGCCACCGACGTCACCGACGAGGTCCACCCCGACGTCGCGGCGCGCGCCATCGCGGCGGCGCTGATGGTGGGCCTGGACATCTGCGGCGTGGACGTGGTGTGCGAGAACATCGCCCGCCCGCTGGAAGAGCAGTCGGGCGGCATCGTCGAGGTCAATGCCGCGCCCGGCCTGCGCATGCACCTGAGCCCTTCCTTCGGCAAGGGCCGCAACGTGGGCGAGGCGGTCATCAACCACATGTTCCCCAACGGCGAGGACGGCCGCGTGCCCGTGGTGGCCGTGACCGGCACCAACGGCAAGACCACGACCGTGCGCCTGACCGCCCACCTGCTGCGCGCCAGCGGCCAGCGCGTGGGCATGACCAACACCGACGGTGTCTACGTCAATGGGCGCCAGACCGACAGCGGCGACTGCAGCGGCCCGCGCAGCGCGCGCAATGTGCTGATGCACCCCGACGTGGACGTGGCCGTGTTCGAGACCGCGCGCGGCGGCATGCTGCGCGAGGGGCTGGCCTACGACCGCTGCCAGGTGGCGGTGGTGACCAACCTGGGCGCCGGCGACCACCTGGGCCTGAACTACATCACCACGCTGGAAGACCTGAGCGTGCTCAAGCGCGTGATCGTGCTCAACGTGGCCAGCAGCGGCATGGCCGTGCTCAACGCGGCCGACCCCGAGGTGGCCGAGATGGCCGACGAATGCCCCGGCCAGGTCACCTTCTTCGCCCAGGACGAGCACCACCCGGTGATGGCCATGCACCGGGCCCAGGGCAAACGCGTGGTGTTCGTGCAGGACGGCCACGTGGTGGCGGCCGAGGGCGCGCGCGAGGTGCGCATTCCCCTGGCGCAGATTCCGGTCACGCGCGGCGGCACCATCGGTTTCCAGGTCGACAACGTGTTGTCGTCGGTGGCGGCGGTGTGGGCCCTGGCCGTGCCATGGGAGCAGATCTGCGAAGGCCTGGCCAGCTTCGAGAGCAATGCCCGCGCGGTGCCGGGGCGCTTCAACCTGTTCGACCACAAGGGCGCGACGGTGATCGCCGACTACGGCCACAACCCCGACGCCATCCAGGCCCTGACCAGCGCGGTGCTCAACATGCCGGCGCGTGAGCGTTCGGTGGTGATCAGCGGCGCCGGCGACCGCCGCGACGAGGACATCCGGCAGCAGACCCGCATTCTGGGCACGGCCTTCGACGAGGTGGTGCTGTACGAGGACGCCTGCCAGCGTGGCCGCGTTGAGGGCGAGGTGGTCGCGCTGCTGCGCGAAGGCCTGCAAGGCGCCACCAAGACGCGGCGCATCCACGAGGTCAAGGGCGAGTTCAACGCCATCGACCTGGCGCTGGACCACCTGCAGCCGGGCGACCTGTGCCTGGTGCTGATCGATCAGGTGGAAGAGGCGCTGGAACACATCGCCAAGAAGACGGGTTCCGCCTGACTTTTTGAGTTGTTGACGGGTTTCGCGCCGCCGCCTTGGGCAGGGACAGGCGACGCGTGCGCGTGGGCTGCGGCCACTCGCGGACGGTCCATTCGCAGCGCCAATGTCATGGCGTCAACACCGTGGTGGGTGTGCGCCTTCTGTGGCAACCGCAATTCGGCCTACGCCCACGCGCCCACCCCGCCTGTCCCCACCGAGCTTGTTGGCACGCCCACGTGGGCACGCCACGGATTGCTCACAGGGGGTTGGTGGGGTCTGCGGGCATAGGCCGAATTTGCGGTTGCCACAGAAACGGCGCGCCCACACGGCCTTGATGGAAGAATGTGGGTGTACCTGTGCTTCCGACCGCGAGTGGCCGCAGCCCGCAGACCACGCCAGCCACCTGGCGCGAGGTCTACGAACGAAACGTAACGCAGATCACGGCATCAAGGTCAAAGAGGACAGGAACTCACCCGGCGACATCTTCAAGGCCCGGTAGCGCACCGCCGCCCACTCCGACGACATGTCCCGGTAGCGATCAGAGAACACGTTGCCGCTCTGCCCCGTCTGGTAGATGAAGCGCGAGTTCTCCAGGTCCGACAGGTCGTACAGCGCCCGCAGACTCGCCGCGTGTCGGTTGGCGTAGGGGGCGTCGGCCTTGTCCAGGTGGTACTGGCCCACGTTGACCGTGAACGGGTCGCCACCGGTGGGCACCCGCACCTCGAACAGCTGGGCCAACGGCGCCACGCTGCTGAAGGGACGGTGGATGGACAGGGCCGGGTGGGCCGCGCCCCAGGTCCACTTCGCCACATCGCCGCCGTGGCTGCGCTGCAGCCGGTCCAACGCGCGCGTGAGCGCTTCGCCAGAGGCCTGGGCGCAACCCGAGGCACCACACCAGGCCTTGTCGTCGCGCGCCAGCATGCCTTCCACACCGGCGCGGAACAGGCGCTTGCCGTACAGCTTTTCAAACCTCGCCTGGCCCACGCGGCCACCGATCACACCACGCGTGAACTCGTCGATCCAGGCGCTGTAGATCAGGGGCGCGGCGCTGTCGGCGCGCATGTGGCCGTCAAAGCCCTGGAGCTGCGCCTGGGCGGCGCTCGCCAGCGGGTGGGCCGATGGGGCCTTCTGCAAGTGGGGCAACAGCAGCATGGTGGCGCCCGACCACTGGTCGCCGTGCAGGGCCTGCATGCTGGTCAGGTCGTGCTTGGGGGTCTTCTCCAGCAGTTGCTCGATGCGCTGCTGGCGCCAGGGCGGCGCCCAGTCCTGCGTGAGGAAATGGGGGTAGTCCGGCCCATGCACGCGCTGGTTGGCGGTGGCGATCCAGCCGCGCGCACCGTCGTCCTGCGGCGTGGCTTCATAGGGCAGCCAGCCGCTCCAGTCGTAGCGGGCGTCCCAGCCGGGGGATGGCGCCACGCCCCGGATGTCGTTGCGCGGGTCGCGCAGCGGCACCTTGCCCGCCGCCTTGTAGGCGATGCGGCCGCTGACGTCGGCCGCCACCACGTTCTGCATGGGCGAATGGAAATGGCGGTAGGCCTCGATCAGCTCGGGCACCGAGCGCGCCTGGTTGGCCAGCACGCCGGCCAGCACGTTGCTGTTGTCGGCGTCCAGCGCGGTCCAGCGCAGGGCCAGCACGAAGCGCGTGGTGTCCAGCACCTCGCCATGCGTGGGCTGGGCGTCGCTGAGCACCGGGCCGTGGCGGGTGTGGCGCACCACGTGGCTCACGTCGGGCTGGCCCTTGACATGTATGGTCTCGCTGCGGGTCTCGAACGTGGCCCAGGCGGTCTGGCCCACGGGCGCCGGCACACGGTACTGCGCCGGGTTGGCCGGGTTGATCTGTTCCAGATAGAGATCCTGCACGTCGGGGCCGGTGTTGGTGAACCCCCAGGCCACCTGGTCGGTGCGGCCCAGCACCACCGAGGGCAGGCCCGGCAACGTGGCGCCGATCACGTTGAGGGCGGGTTGGCCATCGGCGGCCGGGGCATGCAGGTGGGCGAAATACCAGATGGCCGGCGCGCTCAGGCCCAGGTGCGGGTCGTTAGCCAGCCAGGGTTTGCCGGTGGCGCTGCGGCTGCCGGCCACCACCCAGTTGTTGCTGCCCTTGCCGTCGACGTTGCCCACCTCGTGGGCCCAGGCGACCACGTCTTCGGCCAGGCGCGCGCGCCACGCGTCGGCCACGCCCCGCGGCACGGGCGCTGGGACGGCCGAGGTCTTCTGCTCCACCGGCTTGTAGACCCCGAGACTACGGTAGAGCTGGGCCAGATCGGCGCTGGCGGCCGGTGGCTCGCCGGGATACGGCGGCAAGGCCTGCCACAGGGCCGGCGTGTCCAGCACCTGCAACAGGGAGAGGCGGGCAAACTCGGTGCCCCAGTTGCCGCCCAGGTCCAGCGCCATCATCAAGGACCAGCCCATGCTGTCCAGCGCGTCCCAGTAACGCCCTGCCCTCGCCGCTTCGCGGGGGTTCACCTGCAGGATCTGGAACTCGGGCGACAAGGCCTGCGTGCCTTCGGCGAAGAAGGCGTTGACGCCCTGCGCATAGGCTTCGATCTGTGCCTTGGCCTGGGGCGGCAGCCTGTCCCACTGGGCCTGTGCGGCCTGGCGGATGCCAAGGGTGCGCATCAGCTTGTCGGTCTCCAGCGTGGCCGGGCCCAGCACGGCCGACAGTTCGCCACGCACGACGCGGCGGTTGAAGTCCATCTGCCAGCCCCGCTCCTGCGCGTGCACGTAGCCGATGGCACGCATGGCGTCCAGCGGCGACTGCGCGAGGATGTGGGTCACGTCGGCCGCGTCGCGCTTGACCTCGACCGGGGCCCGCAGCACGCTCAGGCGCAGCTGCCCATCGGTCATCGGCAGGCTGCGCTGGATGTACAGGGCCAGCGCCCCACCCGCGACCACGAGCAGGGCCAGCAGACCCCACAACAGGCGTCGTGTCCAGCGCACCTCAGTCTTCCTGGTCGTGGTCGTGGCCATGGGCCCAGAGCAGCATGGCGTCGCGCCCCTGCACCACCAGGCGGACCGTCTGCCCCACGGGCAGCAGCACCTTGGTGGGGACGTGGCCAAAGGGCAGGCCGGTGAGCACGGGCACCTTCAGTTGCGAACGCAGCCACGACACCACGGCGGGCATGCCGAATCCACGGTCGTAGCCGGGCACGAGCTTGTAGCCGCTGAAGGCGCCCAGCACGATGGCCTTTTGCTGGCCCAGCACGCCCGCGTGCAACAGCTGCGTGAACATGCGCTCGACGCGGTAGGGGTGTTCGCCCACGTCCTCGACGAACAGGATGCCGCCCTGGACGGCGGGCAGGTAGGGCGTGCCCACCAGCGAACACAGCACGCTGAGATTGCCGCCCCAGAGGGTGGCTTCCGGTGTCATCCAGTCGGCCAGCGCGGGCTGGGCCTGCAGGTCGGCGGCAGGCAGCCGCCAGCCCGCGCCCTCGCCATGGCCTTCCAGCAAGTCGTCGAAACAGGCTTCCATGATCATGTCCGGGCTGCCGTCGGCTTCGACCTCGGCGCCAAAATCCTCGCCCACGGCTGGCCCGGCCCAGGTGGTGGCACCGGTCTTGGCCAGCAAGGCCAGCTGCAGCGCGGTGAAGTCGCTCAGACCCACCCAGCGGCAGCCCTGGGCGATGCTCCTGGCGATGGCCTTGTAGGGCAGGCGCTCCAGCAGGCGGGTCAGGCCGTAACCGCCCCGCGAGATCAGCACCACGTCGGCGCCACTGGCGGCGGCTCGGGCCAGGGCCGCGAGCCGGGTCTCGTCGTCCCCGGCAAAACGTTGGTGGTGGGTACGGGCTGCGGGGTCGAGCTCGACCGCGTGCCCCAGGGCCTTGAGCCGGGCCACGCCGCGCCGGAAAGCCGGCTTGTCGCGCACCGCGCTGCTGGGGGAAACGATGTAGATGTGGGACATGGGAGGTGGAAAACGATCAGGCGCTGAATTGTCGCAGCGCGGCCTGGGCGATGACCGCTCCGTGCTCTTGCACGAAGTGGCCCGCCTGCGGAAGGACCATGGGCTCGGGGCAGCCGCGGATCTGCGCCCGCAAGGCCTGCATCACGGGCAGGCCCAGCACGGGGTCTTGCGCCCCCACGGCCATCAGGCTGGGGCCCGTCCAGCGCTCGCGCCAGAATGCGCCGGCCTGGCGCGAAAGGGCCGCGCCGTCGGCATCGGGCGCATCGGGCACCAGGGGCGGAAAGGCCCGCAGCGCCGCGCGGTGGCCCCGGTCGGGGAAAGGCGCGTTGTAGGCCGCGCATTCGGCGGCGCTCATCTGCGGGTTGCCGCGCGCGAACAGGCGCGCGACGTCGAACTCGGGCTGCTGGGCGCACATCTCCCGCCAGGCCAGGAAACCCGGCGACAAGGGCACATCGCCGGTGGCCAGGGTGGTGTTCATCACCAGCAGCGCCTGGTAACGCTCGGGCGCGGCCATGGGCAGGGTCAGGCCCAGCAGGCCGCCCCAGTCCTGCACCACCAAGGCCACACGCCGCAGGTCCAGCCGCTCGATGAGTTCCAGCAACACCTCGCGGTGCCAGGTGAAGCGGTGGGCGGCCTCCTTCTTGGGTTTGTCGCTTTTGCCAAAACCGATCAGATCGGGCGCCACCACGCGGTGCCCGGCCGCAAGGAACACCGGGATCATGTGCCGGTAGAGGTAGCTCCAGGCCGGGTTGCCGTGCAGACACAGCCAGGTGATGGGCGCGTCCGCCGGGCCTTCGTCCAGGTGGTGCAGGCGCAGGCCGTACAGGCTGGGCAGGTCGCTCACATAGCGAGGCGCCCAAGGGTAGCCGGGCAGATCGGCAAAACGGCCGTCGGGCGTGCGCAGCGCGTCGTCGCGCAGCGGATGGGGGTTGTTCGCGCGGCTGGCCTGCCGGCGTTCAGCAAAAAAGGATTGCAGCACGTCGGCGCAGTCGCCGGCCAGCACGCCAGAGGTGACCTGGGTCTGGTGGTTGAGCCGGGGTTCGCCGAACACATCCAGCACCGACCCGGCCGCGCCGGTCTTGGGTTCGGCCGCGCCAAAGACGACACGCGACACCCGGGCATGCAGCGCCGCCTGCGCGCACATGGCGCAGGGCTCCAGCGTCACATACAACTCGCAGCCGTCGAGCCGGTAGTTGCCCAGGCGCGCGGCAGCTTCACGCAAGGCCAGCATCTCGGCGTGGGCGCTGGGGTCGTGGGTGGACACCGGGCGGTTGTGGGCCTGGGCCAGCACCTCGGCGCTGCCGTCGGCGCGGCGGCGCACCAGCACCGCGCCCACGGGCACCTCCCCCGCTTGCGCACCGGCCTGCGCCTGGGCCAGGGCCAGGCGCATGAGGTCCTGGTCCGTGGCGTGGGGTGGCAAGGCGGGCACTGCGTCTGGCGGCATGGCCCGCAAGTGTAGGTCAGGGAGCGGTGCCCACCAGTCCCAGGTGTTGCATCCAGCGCGCCAGGCCCTGCTCCTGCTCGTTGCCGCCCACGTACCCGGCGTGCATGGCCGCGTGCGACTCGCTGCGGTGCTGGTTGAGCTTGAGCTTGCACTCGATCTGCTCGATGCGCAGCTCGAAGCCGACGATGCCCGCCAGCATGCGCTGCGCGAAATCATCCCCCAGGTCGCGCCATTGCTGGGCATAGCCGGGTTCGTGGTCGGCGATCAGCCGCTTGAGCAAGGCGTCCTTGGCCTGGGGCTCCTCGATCAGGCGGGCCTCGACCGTGGCGTGCACGGCCAGGTAGTTCCAGGTGGGCACCCGGGCCTTGTCGGGATAGACCTGGGGCGACAGATAGGCGTGGGGCCCCATGAAGCTCACCAGCGCGCGCGGCCGGGCCGCCAGCAGGCGCCAATGGGGGTTGGGCTTGGCGCAGTGCCCCAGCAGCGACCAGCCACCCTCCCCTTCCAACAGGTGCAGCGGCAGGTGCGTGACGAAGGGCAAGCCGCCGTCATCGACCGAGATCAGGCTGGCAAAGGGGTGCTCGCGCATCAGCCGCGCCGCGTGGGCGGCGTCCTGGCTGCGGAACTGAGGGGGCAGGTAGACGGTGCTGGATGGGGGCATGGGCGAACTCCTTGTCCTGCACTGTAGCGGGCGCAACGCCCCGCATTGCTGCATTCGACGCATCGCTGTGATCGCGCGCACACCCGGCGGATCAAGGACCGGCGCCGAGCAGCCGCAGCGCGGCGCTGCCGGCCATCAACACACCGATCAAGGCGTAAAGCCGCCGGTAGCAGGCCTGGAAGCGCAGCAGGCTGTCGAAACTCAGGCCGGCGCGCATCGCCCGCCACGAGGCGTGCAGGTGCACCGGGTAGAACACCAGGGCCACCAGCAGCACGCGGGGCAGCGCTCCCCACAGCACCAGGACCGCCAGCAGCGCGTAGGCCGCGCTGAACAGGACACTGGCCGCCCCGAAGCTGCGCGCCTTGCCAAAGGCCACGGCATTGGTCTGGATGTGATTGAGCGCATCCCCTTCGTGGCCGCGCGTCTCGTGCACCAGGTGGCCAGCGGCAAAGATCAGCCCAAAAAAACAAGCGACACCCACACTCGATGCCGTCACCGGCGCGAAGGCCGCATGCCCGAGCAGGAAATGCAGCGTGCCCCCCACCAGGTGCAGCACCGAACTGAGCACAGGACGCCCCTTCATGTGCACGCCAGGGGCCGAATAGAGCGCGCTCAGGACCAGTATCGCCAGCGCCAGCAGAAAAGGCATGGGCCCGAGCGCGCCCAGCAGCAGCAGGCTCAGCACCAGCAAACCGATGGCGAGCCAGCCGATGCCGCCGCGGCTGGCCCCCTTGGCCGAAAACGTCCGGGCCGACCGCTGGGGATCCCGCAGATCGCCCTCGATGCCGGCCCAGTCGTTGAGCACGAACACGTGGGCCACCAGGCAGAGGCTGCCGGCGACAAACACCAGGCCTCGCAAGAAGCCGTCCAGCGTCAGCACCTCCAGCGCGAGGAGCGCCCCCAGCCACGGCGTGCCTTGCAGCACCAGGACCTCGTCCAGGCGTATGCAGGCCAGCAGGCGCCACAGGGACCGTGCGGGTCGCTGACGGTTCGCCACCGTGGTGTCGCTCATGGCCGGGCGCCCTGCCCCGGGGTTTTCCGCTCCGGCCCAGGCGTCCGGGCGCGCTCGTTCTCGGCATACAGCCTCAGCCACAGGGCGTAACCCAGTTCCTGCGACCAGTAGAAGCGGCTGACCGAGGCACTCAAATCGTTGTGATAGAACAGCAGCGGGTCACGCGCGAGCATCCCAAAGCCGCCGCTGGCCAGCCGTGCCAGGAAAGCGGCGTTGTCGGCATGGACGGCGGCGCTGGCCCCGCCACCATCTTCGAGCCCTTGCAGGCGCTCCAGCAGTTCCAGCCACACGCCCTGCCCCGCCACCGTGGTCCGCAGCCGCTGGGGCGGCAAATCGAGGGAACATCCCGCCTGGCGCAGTTCGTTGCGGCGCAAGACCACCACCGGCGGGGCCATCCTGTAATAGACCCACAGGCTTTCGTCGCTTGCCCGTTTCCGCATCGCCTGGCACAGCCGGCGCGCGGCCGGTGGGTCCGCCTGCGCCAGCAGCAGGAACACATGGATCTGGATGCCGATGTCGGGTGGATTCGGGTCCTTGCCCGGGTCCAGGCATTCGTAGCGGTCCTGGGGTGCAAGCCAGGTGCGGTACAGGCCGTCTGGGGTGCGGAACCGGTTCAGGGTGGCCAGCGCCATGGCCAAGCCTTCCGCCCGTTCACCTGGCGCGATGCGCCAGACCAGCGCGGTATCGTCCGCGTCGGGGGTGATGCGGCAGCCCAGGGTGCCGTGGGTTGGCAGCTCGGGTCGGCCGTGGTAGCGCACGAGTCCGTTGTCCTCGATCTGGCTGGCCAGGAAGGACCGCGCGCGCGCCAGCATCTCGCCCACACCCACCTCCTGAGCCACGGGGCCGAGGACATCGATCATTTCGGCGTTGGCAAACAGATTCAGCTCCTGCACCGGGCGTTCGAAGCGGGGTGCCTGGGTGTGTGCGGTCAGCCAGTAGCCGCTGCCATGCTGGCGGTGCGCAAGCACCGCAGCCACGTGCTGGGCCGCTTGTGCCAGGCTCCAGTCGCGGGGCACAAATTCGTCGATGCGGGGCGGCACGGTGAAACGGCGTTCAGGCAGGACGCGCGGTTGCGCGCCCGCAGCGGACCGGACCAGGACGGTGAGCACATGCTCGCCGGGGGCCAGGTCACCCAGGGGAAACGTGACACGCCAGCCACTGGGGCTGGCTTCACCCAGCGCACGCACCACGTCCGGTCGCTCGAAGAACGTTCCGGTCGATGCCACCCGCCGCTGGCCGTCCACCAGCAGGTGCAGGTCGAACGGCGAATGTCCGCCCATCAACGCCCAGCCGGCCACCTCGACCTCCCGCCCCGCCGTCACCGTTGCAACGTCGATGGTGCCACGCAGTCTCGCACCGAGTTCGTTGGGCAGTCTCAGGTCGGCAATGAACGGCGTGTTACGGATGTCCCAGGCAGCGTGTTCGGCGGCGGCCCTGACGGACATGCCCGGCCGGGCGGACAAGGCGGCCAGCGAGGTCGCATGGGTTTCGCCTGTGTACCAGAACGCCCCCAGCACTTCGATCAGCACGGCGACCACACACGCCGCCGAAAATGCGGTCCTCCCCACGCGAGACAGCCCCACCACCACCGGTGCCAGCATCCACATCAGAATAGGCAACATCGCGGTCAGAAACCGGGGACCCCAGCTGACCCCCTGCACCCACTGCACCGCGCCGTAGAACAGGAGTTGCGCCAACACCGCGATGCCCAGCACCCAGGCGAAGCGCCGCGACCGCGGATCGGAGCGCACACGGGCCCAGCCGAAAGGAAGGAAGAGCAGAAACGGCGAAAACACCAACAAGCCGTGCACCGGGCTGAACAGCAGGCCAGCCACGCCGGAAAAGGCACTTCCCACCGACAGCGCGAGCTTCTTTTTACCGGTGAACAGGCCATAGCTCCCCAGGAGGTGGCCCACCGCGTCCAGGTTGTAGGCCAACAGCAGACCCGTCGGCGCCAGCCCGCCCAGCAACAACAGCGGCCACCGGCGCCCCGCCCACCACAGGGCGCACAGGCCCAGACCAGCCGCCAGGAAAACATCGGGCGGCCGATTGCACGCAATCAGCGCACAAACCAGACCCATGGCAACGGTGCGCCACCTCGTGCTGGGTCCGGTGATCAGCCACAGGCCCAGGACCACCAGCAACTGGGCCAGCCCGTGCATCCACAGGGCCTGGCTGCTGATGCCCCAGGTCGCCGTGCCAAACGCATACACCAGCGTGAGCCAGATGGCCAGCATGCGGGCGCAGCGCCGCCGCAACACCAAGTACATCAGCATCACCGACGCGGATGCCATGAGCGACGCGCAGATTTTCTCCATGATCCGGGCCATGTGATCGACCCGTTCCGACTCCCAGCCGGTCATCTGCAGGTAAACAAACGCAGGCAGATACAGCGGCGTCAGAACCACGGGGGTCACCACCGGATACAGCGAGACCAGATGGCCGCGTGGGCCCTTGGTCATCCAGTAGGCCCCCGTGACTTCGCCCGCGGCGGTGGGCGCCTTCATGCCCTGGGCCACCAGTGTCTCTATCGGGTCCAGCGCGAGGCTGTGGTGCTTCCAGATGGAAAGCGGAAGGTAGCGCGCCGGATAGGTGTCGCCCGCGCCGATGGAGCGGAGGTTGGCGTTGTAGACCAGGAAGGCCAGAAGCCCGAGCAACAGGCAGACCACCGAATCCCGCCACCACCCGCCCCCCGGCTGCGGCGGCCTCGCGGGGGATTCAGGCGACTCCGCCTCCCATTCCGTGGTTGAGGCGTCTGCTGCCTGCATAAGACCCGAGCGTGTGGACAAGCGGCGGATTGTAGATGAGTGCCCAATCGATGAACGGCCGCTTTGCAGCGGTCAGGATTCGCTCGCCGGGTGGCCCGACCGGCTCACTCGGCCGTCAACCGGTGTTCGGTGATCAGTGTCGCCCACAAAGCCTGCTCTCGTGTCACGGTGGTGGCCAACTCGGCCGGGGACGGTTTGTCGACGAACAGGCCACGCTGTTCCAGTTCCAGGCGCAGTTCGGGCCGCGCGAGCACGGTCGACGCTTCGGCGCTCAGGCGTTCGATCACCGATACCGGCGTTCTGGCCGGCACAAACAGCGATTGCCAGGTGGGCACCGTGACGGTGGCGTGGCCGGCCTCCGCCAAGGTGGGAACCTCGGGCATGGCCGCGCTGCGCTGGGGCAACAAGGTGGCCAACACCCGCACGCCGCCGGAGCCCAGCCGAGGCAGCGCCAACGTGACCGGGCCGAACATCACCTGGACGCGTCCCGCCAGCAGATCGGGCATGGCCTGGCTGCCGCCTTTGTAGGGCACACGGGTCAAACGCACGCCGGTGACCTTCATGAACTGCGCCGCTGCCATGAATTCGCCCAGGGTGCTGGTGGCGCAGTTGAGCTGGTCGGGGTGGGCACGGGCATGGGCCACCAGCTCGGCCACGGTGCGCGCGGGCACGTCCGGATGCACCATCAGACAGAAAGCCACGCGGCCCAGCTGCCCCACGGGAGCCAATGCGGACAACCAGTCGAAGGCCATCGGTTTGCCCAACAAGGGCAAGGCCAGCATGGACCCGGTGGCGTAGAGCAAGGTGTGGCCGTCGGCCGGCGCGACCAGGGCCTCGCGCAAGGCGACGGCACCGTCGGCGCCTGGCTTGTTGTCGACCACCACCGCTTGCGACAACCCGACCGACAAACCTTGTGCGACGGTGCGGGCCATGAAGTCGGAAGGTCCACCGGGCGGCAACGGCACGATGAGCCGCAGGGGTTTGCCGGGATAAGCGTCCTGGGCCGATGCGGCCCAGGCGCTGCAGGCCAGGCCATTCACAAACAGCCGACGGGTGATCGAGGTGGGCATGTGGGCACTCCGGGGTGGGGATGTCGATCAAATCTACCCCTGGCCACCGCTGCGCGAAACGGCCCACGAGGCAATAATCGCTTTAACCAAGGGTTAACGCCGCGCACCTTGCGGACCTTGGGGCGGAGGCACGGATGGACAAGCTCAGGGCCTTGCACTACTTCATTGCCGCCGCCGAAGCCGGCAGCTTTTCGGCAGCCGCCCGGCGGTTGGAGGTGAGCGTGCCCGCCATCACCAAACTGATCGGTGCGCTGGAGCGGGAACTGGGCGTGCGGCTGATGGACCGCAACACCCAAGGCCTGCGGCTCACGGCCCAGGGCCAGAACTACCTGGACCTGTGTCAACCCCTGGTGGCGCAGCTGGCCGGTGCGGAGCGCGCCCTGACGTCCGGCGCCACGCCCTCCCCGCGCACCCTGGTGGTGGGCGCGCCCGGGCTGCTGTCGCGCCTGCTGCTGGTGCCCGCGCTGGGCCTCTACCGCGAGCGGCACCCCAGCGTGCAGGTTGAGCTGCGCTCGATAGACCACCTGACGGTGACCGATGCGCAGGCGCAAGGCCTGGACGTGCTGGTGGCACTGGGCTGGCCGGGCAACGTGAGCCTGGTGCAAAAGCGCCTGGCGCAAAGCCGGCTCATCATTTGTGCCAGCCCGGCCTACTGGGCGCGGCGCGGAGTGCCGGCGCGGCTGGCCGATCTGGCCGGGCACGACTGCCTGCTGGTGCGCACGCCGGAGGGCACCGTGCTCGATCTGTGGCGCCACGCGCGGGGCGACCAGTCCGAGCAGGTGGCGGTGCGGGGCTGGCTGGTCAGCGACAGCCGCGACTACGTGCTGCAGGCCGTGCTCGAAGGGCTGGGCGTGGGCCGCTTCGCCGACGTCTCGGTTTGGCCCCACGTGAAGGCCGGCCGGCTGCAGCCCGTGCTCGCCGACTGGGACAGCAAGGATTCACCGCCCTTCAGCGCGCTGTACCGGGCCGAGGCCAGGAACGATGTCGCCGTCCAATCCCTCATCGCGTTTCTGGGTGAGCTGCTGGAAGGACTGGAATCCGAATGCCGGCGTGCCATCGGCGAGCGTCCCACCACCACCACGCGGCCCGCCTGGTACGCCAAACGTCAGGGACGCGCGTCGGCCACGGCCCCCCCTCGGCGCCCCGCTGGGCCTTGAGGATCCATCAGGCCCGGGCCGACAAGGGCCACTCCGCCAGACGTTCGTGGTGGCTTGCGCCCACATGGCTGTCGATCAACACAAGGGACGTGGCAGACCAGCCCATGGGCGCTGTCGCCTCTTCGGGCAAAACCCCGGGCGTGTAACGCAGCGTGAGATGGGGCGTGAATGAGCCCGAGACACGAAAGCCGTTCTGGGCCAGTGCAAGCCCGAGGCGCCGATGCAGGGCAAACAAGGATTCGGACCCTGCCCCTCCAGCCTGCCTGAGCACCAGTGGATGCCTGTCCGGTTGCCCCCGTGAACCCGAAAAACTCATCACACGGTCAAACGTCAGCGGACATTCGGCGGCGCGGACGCGCCCGCCCGCTTCGCATGCCAGCTCAACCACCTCCAGCGGCACCAGCGTCTCGCCCGACCACACACCATGCAAGGACACATGCAAGAGGTCCGCCCTCATGGCCTTGCCACCCAAGCCACGCCGCGCACACAGCTTCGCGGTCCAGTCGACCCACTGCTGCGCCACCTCGAGCGGCGGCGTCAACGCAAAAAACAGGTTGTGCCTGGGCCGCGAAGCAACGGATATCGCTGCGGGAGGCGGAGCCTCAAAACCCGGCAGATCGAGTTGGCCTGGGGTCATCTTGGCGTCCTCACATGTCAGGCTCAAATGGCAGGAATCACTCCCACTCGATCGTCGCCGGCGGCTTGCTGCTCACGTCGTAGGTCACGCGGTTGATGCCGCGCACCTCGTTGATGATGCGGCTGGACACCTTTTTGAGCAGGGCGTAGGGCAGCTCGGCCCAGTCGGCGGTCATGAAGTCGCTGGTCTGCACCGCGCGCAGGGCCACGACGTAGTCGTAGGTGCGGCCGTCGCCCATCACACCCACGCTCTTGACCGGCAGGAAGACCGTGAAGGCCTGGCTGGTGAGCTCGTACCAGGTCTTGCCGCTGTTGTGGTCGATGGTGGAGCGCAGTTCCTCGATGAAGATGGCGTCGGCGCGGCGCAGCAGGTCGGCGTACTCTTTTTTGACTTCGCCCAGGATGCGCACGCCCAGGCCCGGTCCCGGGAAGGGGTGGCGGTAGACCATGTCGTGCGGCAAGCCCAGGGCCACGCCCAGTTCGCGCACCTCGTCCTTGAACAGGTCGCGCAGCGGCTCCAGCAGTTTCAGCCCCAGCTGCTCGGGCAAACCACCCACGTTGTGGTGGCTCTTGATGGTGACCGCCTTCTTGCTCTTGGCCCCACCCGACTCGATCACATCCGGATAAATAGTCCCTTGTGCCAACCACTTGGCGCCTTTTGTTGAAGCACCACTTGAAATGAGTTTGGCGGCCTCGGCCTTGAAGACCTCGACAAATTCGCGGCCGATGACCTTGCGTTTGGCCTCCGGATCGCTCACGCCGGCGAGGTGGCCCAGGAACTGGTCGGCGGCGTCGACGCGGATCACCTTGGCGTGCAACTTGCCGACAAACATGTCCATCACCATGTCGCCTTCGTTCAGACGCAACAGGCCGTGGTCGACGAAAACGCAGGTGAGCTGGTCGCCGATGGCGCGGTGGATCAGCGCCGCGGCCACCGACGAATCGACGCCACCGGACAGGCCGAGGATGACCTCTTCGTCGCCGACCTGTTCGCGGATTTTCTGCACCGCTTCGTCGATGTGGTCGCGCATGACCCAGTCCGGCCGGGTGCCGCAAATCTCGAGCACGAAGCGTTCCAGCAGCGCCCTGCCCTGGACCGTGTGCGTCACCTCGGGGTGGAACTGCACGGCGTAGTAACCGCGCGATTCGTCGGCCATGCCGGCGATCGGGCAGCTGTCGGTGCTGGCCATGAGCTTGAAGCCCGGGGGGAGCTCGGTGACCTTGTCGCCATGGCTCATCCAGACCTTGAGCATGCCGTGGCCCTCGGGCGTGGTGAAGTCGGCGATGTCCTTGAGCAGGGCCGTGTGGCCACGGGCGCGCACCTCGGCGTAGCCGAATTCGCGGGTGGTCCCGGCCTCGACCTTGCCGCCCAGCTGCTGTGCCATGGTCTGCATGCCGTAGCAGATGCCCAGCACCGGCAGTCCGAGCTCGAACACCGCATCGGGTGCCTTGTCGTCCACCTCGTAGACGCTGGCGTGGCTGCCCGAGAGGATCACGCCCTTGAGCTGGCCATCGGCGGCGAATTCACGCACCCACTCGCTGCTCACGTCGCAAGGGTGCACTTCGCAATAAACATGTGCTTCGCGCACGCGCCGGGCGATCAGCTGGGTGACCTGGGAGCCGAAGTCGAGGATGAGGATTTTCTGGTGTTGCATGGCGGTCAAAGCTCGTGTGGATCAGAAAACAAAAAGGCCGTCCGGCGGGACGGCCTCTGGGGCAGACCAGATCAGTCGGCCCGGTAGTTCGGGGCCTCTTTGGTGATCTGCACGTCGTGCACGTGGCTTTCGCGGATGCCGGCGGAGGTGATCTCCACGAACTCGGCACGGTTGCGCATGTCCTCGATCGTGGCGCAGCCGCAGTAGCCCATGCTGGCGCGCAGGCCACCGGCCATCTGGAACAGGATGCTGACCACCGAGCCCTTGTAGGGCACGCGGCCTTCGATGCCTTCGGGCACCAGCTTGTCGGCGTTGGGGTTGCCGGTGCTGCTTTCCTGGAAGTAGCGGTCGGCGCTGCCCTGCTGCATGGCGCCGATGCTGCCCATGCCCCGGTAGCTCTTGTAGCTGCGGCCCTGGAACAACACGATTTCGCCCGGCGCCTCCTCGGTGCCAGCGAACATGCCGCCCATCATGACGGTGCCGGCGCCGGCCGCGATGGCCTTGGCGATGTCGCCGCTGTAGCGGATGCCGCCGTCACCGATCAGGGGCACGCCGGTGCCCTGGAGTGCGGTGGCAACGTTGTCGATGGCGGTGATCTGGGGCACGCCCACGCCGGCCACGATGCGGGTGGTGCAGATGGAGCCCGGGCCGATGCCGACCTTGACGCCATCAGCGCCGGCCTCCACCAGCGCCAGCGCGGCGGCACCGGTGGCGATGTTGCCGCCGATCACGTCCACCTGCGGGTAGTTCTGCTTGACCCAGCGCACGCGCTCGATCACGCCCTTGCTGTGGCCGTGGGCGGTGTCGACCACGATGGCGTCGACGCCGGCCTTGACCAGGGCTTCCACACGTTCCTCGGTGCCCTCGCCCACGCCCACCGCCGCGCCCACGCGCAGGCGGCCAGCGGCGTCGCGCGCGGCGTTGGGGAAGTTGAGCTGCTTGGTGATGTCCTTGACGGTGATCAGGCCCTTGAGCTCGAAGGCGTCATTGACCAGCAGCAGGCGCTCCAGCTTGTGCTTGTTGAGCAGCTTCTTGGCCTCGGCCGGCGTGGTGCCGTCGGGCATGGTGACCAGGCGCTCGCGCGGCGTCATGATCTCGCTCACGGCCAGGTCATAGCGGGTCTCGAAGCGCAGGTCACGCCCGGTGACGATGCCCACCACCTTGCCGGCGTCCACCACGGGGAAACCGGACACGCCCAGCTCGTCCGACAGCTTCATGACCTGGCGCACCGTGGTCTGGGGGCTGATGACGACCGGATCGCGCAGCACGCCGGACTCGTAGCGTTTGACCTTGGCCACGTGCGCGGCCTGTTCCTGGGCGGACAGGTTCTTGTGGACGATGCCGATGCCGCCCTCCTGGGCGATGGCGATGGCCAGGCGTGCCTCTGTCACCGTGTCCATGGCGGCGGACACCAGGGGCAGGTTGAGCGCGATGTTGCGAGTGAACTGGGTGGCGAGAGAGGTGTCCTTGGGCAGGACTTGGGAGAACGCGGGCACCAACAAGACGTCGTCGAAGGTGAGCGCTTTTCCGAGCAGGCGCATGTGAAAGCTCCAAAAAACGTATTGTACTGGTGCCCCGCGCCCAGCCTGGAGCGACGGCGCTACACTGAGGCGATGAAGCCGATTTTCCCCCTCAGTCCGTGCCTGTCCCGCCCGCTGGGGCTGTGCTTGCTGGCCGCCGCCGCCATGGCTGCGGGGGCCGCCTCGGCCCAGTGGCAGTGGAAAGACCCGTCGGGGCGACCCGTGTTCAGCGACCAACCACCGCCGCCGTCGGTGGCGGACAAGGACATCTTGAAGCGCCCGGGCGAACGCGCTGCCCCGGCCACGGCTGCGGCGGACGCGCCCAAGGCGACCGGCGCCACCGAGAACACCACGCCACCCGCCGCCACCAACAAGCCGGTCTCCCCAGCGGTGGCCGATTCGCAGCTGGAAGAGAAGAAAAAGCAACTCGAAAAAGCCGAAGCCGACAAGCGCAAGGCCGAAAGCAAGGCGGCCGAGGAGAAGGAGGCCAAGGCCCGCGCCGCCAATTGCGAAGCGGCGCGCAGGAACAAGGCATCGCTCGATTCGGGCGCCCGGCTCACGGTGCCCAATGCCAAGGGCGAGACCGAATACCTGGATGAGGCCGGGCGAGCCACCCAACGGCGCCGCGCTGAAGAGGTGATGCGCGAAAACTGCCGCTGACGCGGCTGGCCGGCACGGGTGTTCAGTAGCCCTGCTTCGCTCCCGGGCGGCGTTGGGCGAACAGCCCGGTGCTGCGCGCGCCCTGGCGGACAAAACGCTCACGCCGCGCCACCTTGGGGTCGACCCGCAGCGGCCGGTAGACCTCCACCCGGTCGCCTTCGCGCAGCAGCACATCCAGCGCCTGGCGGCGGCCCCAGATGCCCGTGGACGGTTGGGCACCCCAGTCCGGTCCACCGGGCCGTTGCCAGCCGGCCGCGCGCAGCGCATCGGCCACGCAGCTCCCCGCTGGCACGTCCAGCCGCCACACCCGCGTCTCGCGCGGCGCGGGGCTGAACACCAACTCCACGTTCACACAACACCTCCGTAGACCTGGTCGGCGCGCTTGACGAAGGCGTCCACCAGGCTGCCAGCAATCTTGTCGAACACCGGCCCCACCAGCGCGGCCAGTGTCTGGCTGGAGAAGTCGTAGTCGAGCGTGAACTCGACCTTGCAGGCACGCTGCGCGCCCTCCCCTAGGGGGCTGAAGCGCCAGTGGCCTTCAAGGCGGGAAAAGGGCCCATCCACCAGCGCCAGATCGACCCGTTCGTTCTCGACGTGGCTGTTGCGGGTCGTGAAGCTCTGGCGGATGCCGCCGATGGCGATGCCGACCTGGGCCACCACGCCGTCGGCGGTCTGCTCCAGCACGGCGGCGCGGTCGCACCAGGGCAGGAATCGGGGGTATTGGGCCACATCGGTCACCAGCGTGAACATCTCGTGTGCGCTGTGCCAGATGAGGACCGACTTGTGAACACTTTTCATACAATCGCGGGTCGCGTCGGGATTGTATTCGTCCCGCAACGCCTCAGATTGCCTACATGAACAAGCCCGCAGCCAAAAAACCCAGCACCGACAGCCGCATCGCCGACAACAAGAAGGCCGTGTTCAACTACGCGATCGAGGAACGCTTCGAGGCGGGCATGGTGTTGCATGGCTGGGAGGTGAAGGCGCTGCGCGAGGGCAAGGTGCAACTCACCGACGGTTATGTGCTGATCCGCGACGGCGAGCTCTACCTGATCGGTTGCCAGATCAACCCGCTGCGCACCACCTCCACCCACGTGAGCGCCGACGCCGCGCGCACCAAGAAGCTGCTGCTGCACAAGGCCGAGATCGGCCGGCTGGTGGGCAAGGTGGAGCAAAAAGGTTACGCCCTGGTGCCGCTCAACCTGCACTGGAAAAACGGCAAGGTCAAGTGCGAGATCGCGCTCGGCCGCGGCAAGGCCGAACACGACAAACGCGACACCATCAAGGAGCGCGAAGGCAAGCGCGAGGTGGAGCGGGCCATGAAGGTGCACCACCGCTAGGGGTTCAGTCGAGCTGACGCAGCGGATGCGCGTCGGCCGGCCAGGGGCTTTCAAAAAACGGCGCCACCATCTCGGGCGTCACGTCTTCGATGCGGGCCGGGTTCCAGCGCGGTGTATGGTCCTTGTCCACCGCCAGCGCGCGTATGCCCTCCACCGTTTCACTGGCCGCGCCGCTTCGCTCCAGGTGGCGCGTGAAGAAGCAGTGCCGCACCAGATCGCGTTCCATGCGCAGGTCCTCTGCCAGGGTCATGCCGCGGGCCCGCCTCAACTGCGCCAGCACCACGTGCAGCATCAGGGGACTGCGGTGGCGCAGCATGCCGGCGGTCTCGGCCGCGGCCTGGGTGTCGGCGCGTTCCAGCGCCGCCACGATCTCGGGCACGGTGGCCAGGGCAAACGCAGCCTCCAGTTCCGGGCGGAGCGTCTCGGGCGCTTGCGAGGGCACGTTCCAGTGCGCCTGTTCGCACCAGCGGTGCCACAGCTGCCGCAGCTCGTTGGGCGAGCCGGGCCGGAAATGTTCCAGCGCCTCCCAAGCCTGGTGCAAGTGTTGCGAAGGCACGATCAGGTCGGCCAGGTTCCAGGCCACGGCCTGCGCGCCGCCGATCACGTGGCCGGTCAGCGCCAGGTACTCCCCCACCCTGCCCGGGCAGCTGCCGAGGAAATGGCCGCCGCCCACATCGGGGAAGAGGCCGATGTTGGTTTCCGGCATGGCCATCTTGGTCCGCTCGGTCACCACACGCACGCTCGCGCCCTGGCTGATGCCCATGCCACCGCCCATGACGATGCCGTCCATGAAGGCGATGTAGGGCTTGGGGTAGCGAAAGATCAGGTGGTTGAGCGCGTACTCCTCGGTGAAGAAGTCCTCCAGCGCCGGGTCGCCCGCGAGCGCCGCCTGGTGGAAGAAGCGGATGTCGCCACCGGCGCAGAAGCCACCGAAAGGGCCTTCCTTGGTGCTGCCGCGTATGGCCACACCGTGGATCTTGGCGTCCTCGCGCCAGCGCAACAGCACCTCGGTCAGGCTGCGGACCATGTCCAGGTTGAGCGCGTTGAGCGCACGGGCACGGTTCAAGGTGATGAACCCCACGCCTCCCGTGACCTCGGTCAACACATCGGGGGCATCGCTGTTGCGGGGGGGCTGCTGGCTCATCACGGTTCTCCTGCGTCGGTGTCCAAGGTCTCGATGTGGTAATGGCCCGCGCGTTCGCGCCAGCCCAGCCACTCGTTGGCCAGCAGGGCACCCGTCACCAGCAAGCCACCCAGCATCACCTGCTGTGAAGGCACCTCGCCCGCTCCCAGCCACGCCAGCACGATGCCGAACAGCACTTCGAGCAAGGCCAGCAAGGAGACTTCGGGCGCACTGAGGACACGCGCGCACACCACCGCCAGCGCACAGGGTACCGCAAGCTGGCCCAAACCCAAGCCCGCGAGCAGGGCAATGTCGTGGGCGCTGGCGACGAACGGCCAGGCCAGCGGCAAGGTGGCCAGCGACGAAATCACCGCGCCCACCAGGACCGCCGGCACCAGATCGACCTGGTGGCCGCTGCGCTGGCTGCGTTGGACCAGCGTCCAGTTGATGGACGCGGCCACGGGCACGCAGAAGGCCACCAGCGTGCCCAGCACGCCGCCTTCACCCAACTGGCTGCCGAACATGTAGGCGATGCCCAGACCGGCCACCACGATGGCCGCCCAGGTGCGGGCGGGCAGCCGGTGCCCGATGACCACACGTGCGGTCAGGGCCGTGAGCAGCGGGCCGGCCGCCAGCGTGATCAGCACATTGGCCACCGAGGTGAGCGTGAGCGCGACCATGAAGGCGGTGAACATCACGCCCCAGCAAAGACCGGACAACAGCAGTGCCCGCCGCTCGCGCCACATGCGGGCCCACACGTCCCTGCCCTGCCACAGCGGCAGGATGACCATGAGCGACAGCGCGGTGAAGAAGCTGCGCCAGAACGTGATTTCGAACGCACGGGCGTTTTCCAACTGGCGTGTCACCACACCGGCCGTCGACCACAGCAGCGGCGCCAGCACCATCAGCCAGACGGCATGGGAATGTTTCAACTTCATTGCGAACACAGACCTGTAACAACGGCGCCAGCCCACAAAAAGCCCGGCCCCAAGAAGCTGCAGCCCCCGAAGGGGCTGCAGCGCTCAGATCGAGGGAGTATGCCTGCCGATCATGCCTCGCGCGAAGCGCGCTTGCGGTCGTGCTCCTTCAGGTGGCGCTTGCGCAGGCGAACGCTCTTGGGGGTGATCTCGACCAACTCGTCGTCCTCGATGAACTCGACACCGTACTCCAGCGTCAGCAGGATGGGCGGCGTGATCTTGATGGCGTCTTCCTTGCCGCTGACGCGGAAGTTGGTCAGCTGCTTGGTGCGGGTGGCGTTGACGACCAGGTCGTTGTCGCGGCTGTGGATGCCGACGATCATGCCTTCGTAAACCGGATCGTTGGCCTTGACGAACATGCGACCGCGGTCGTCGAGCTTGCCCAGGGCGTAGGTGAAGATTTCACCGTCGTCCATGGAGATCAGCACACCGTTCTTGCGGCTGGCGATGTCGCCCTTGTGCGGCTCGTAGCCGTCAAAGATGTTGGAGATCAGGCCGGAACCACGGGTCAGGTTGAGGAACTCGTTGGTGAAGCCGATCAGGCCACGCGCCGGGATGCGGTATTCCAGGCGCACGCGGCCACGACCGTCCGGGTCCATGTTGACCAGCTCGCCCTTGCGCTCGCCCAGTGCCTGCATCACGCCGCCTTGGTGCTGTTCTTCGATGTCGGCCGTCACCAGCTCGATGGGCTCGTTGCGCTCGCCGTTGATGTCCTTGAACACCACACGCGGTTTGGACACGGCCAGCTCGTAGCCTTCGCGGCGCATGTTTTCCAGCAGGATGGTCAGGTGCAGTTCGCCGCGGCCGGCGACTTCGAACACGCCGTCTTCATCGGTTTCCTTGACGCGCAGCGCCACGTTGTGCTGCAGCTCTTTCTGCAGGCGGTCCCAGATCTGGCGGCTGGTCACGTACTTGCCTTCGCGGCCGGCCAGCGGGCTGGTGTTGACGCAGAAGTTCATGATCAGGGTCGGCTCATCGACCTTGAGCATGGGCAGCGGCGCGGGGCTCAGGGGGTCGGTCACGGTCACGCCGATGCCGATGTCGGCGATGCCGTTGATCAGCACGATCTCGCCCGGGCCGGCCTCGGTCACCTGCACGCGGTCCAGGCCCTGGAAGGTCAGCACCTGGTTGATGCGCCCCTTGACGCTGCTGCCGTCCGGGCCTTCCATCACCAGCACGTCCATGCCAGGCTTGATGGTGCCCTGACTCACGCGGCCCACACCGATGCGGCCGACGAAGGTGGAGAAGTCCAACGCCGAGATCTGCAGTTGCAGCGGCGCGGCCGGATCGCCCTTTTGCGGCGGCACGTGCTTGAGCACGGTGTCGAACAGAGCCGACATGTCGGGGCCCCACTGCTCGCCCTGCGGGCCTTCTTCCAGCGAGCTCCAGCCGTTGATGCCCGATGCGTACACCACGGGGAAGTCCAGTTGCTCGTCGGTGGCGCCCAGCTTGTCGAACAGGTCGAAGGCGGCGTTGACGACCTTGTCGGGGTTGGCGCCGGGTTTGTCGACCTTGTTCACCACCACGATGGGCTTGAGGCCCAGGGCCAGCGCTTTCTTGGTCACGAAGCGGGTCTGGGGCATGGGGCCTTCCTGGGCGTCGATCAGCAGCAGCACGCCGTCGACCATGGACAGCGCACGCTCGACCTCGCCGCCGAAGTCCGCGTGGCCCGGGGTGTCGACGATGTTGATGTGGGTGTCTTTCCAGCTGACCGCGCAGTTCTTCGCCAGGATGGTGATGCCCCGCTCGCGTTCGATGGCGTTGTTGTCCATCACCGTGTCAACCACTTTTTCGTGGTCGGCGAAGGTGCCCGACTGGCGCAGCAGTTGGTCGACCATGGTGGTTTTGCCATGGTCCACGTGGGCGATGATGGCGATGTTGCGAATCTGTTTGCTCATGACAAGTCCTTTGCTGCTTCTGTATCGCGCAGCGGGTTTTCTAGAATCTGTTGAATTTCGATCGGGCTCAACAGCCGCCCGGGTATCAGTTCACCGGCCACCACGTGTGCAGTGCCCAGCAGGGTGTGGGGGTTGGTGCCGTAGACAGCCACCTGATCGGCGTCGGGCCAGTCGCCCCGGCGGCGCAGGCCACTGAGGAAACGCCCGGCATCTTCGGCGCCCAGCGTGACGCGGGTGTGTCCGTCCAGCAAGGTGTCGACCGGCATCAACGCCGCCCAGCGCTGGTCTTCGTCCATGGCTTCGAGCGCTGCCAGCGTGATGGTCTGTGCCAGCCCGAAGCGGCCGGTGTGGGTGCGGCGCAGGGCCGTGAGGTGCCCGCCACAGCCCAGGGTTTCAGCGATGTCTTCACCCAGGGTGCGGATGTAGGTGCCCTTGGAGCACACCACGTGCAGGTCGAGGTGGGGCGTGTCGCCGTCCAGCTGCATGTTCAGCAGATCGAGGTCGTGGATGACGACGTGGCGTGGCTCGCGCTCCACAGCCTCGCCGTCCCGCGCGTACTCGTACAGCGCCTTGCCGTCCTTCTTGAGCGCGCTGTGCATCGGGGGCACCTGAGCAATGGGCCCCATGAAGCGGTCCAGCACCTCCACCACCTGGCCCACGCTACAGGTCACAGGGCGCGTTTGCACTACCTCGCCCTCGGCATCGGCTGTGGTGGTCGTTTGCCCCAAGCGCACCGTGGTGTCGTAGGCCTTGTCGGCGTCCAGATGCAATTGGCTGAACTTGGTGGCCGCGCCAAAACACAAGGGCAAGACACCGGTGGCCAGCGGATCGAGCGTGCCGGTGTGGCCGGCTTTTTCGGCGCGCAGCAACCATTTGGCCTTTTGCAAGGCCTGGTTGCTGGACAGTCCCAGCGGCTTGTCAAGCAGCAACACCCCATGCACAGGGCGCCGCTGCACCCGAGTGCGTGGCGCGGTCATGCTCAGTCCTCTTTGGCGCGCGAGGAAACCGCCTTGGCGATCAAGGCATTCATGTCGGCCGCACGTTCGGTGGTGCGGTCGAACACGAAGTGCAAGGTCGGCACGGTGTGGATGTGCAGGCGCTTGAACAGGCCGTTGCGCAGGAATCCGGCGGCCTGACTCAAGGCCTCCTGGGTCTCCTGCGGATCGCCCGTCAGCAGGCTGTAGAACACCTTGGCGTGGGCGTAGTCGGGCGTGACTTCCACTGCCTGGATGGTGACCATGCCCACGCGCGGGTCCTTGAGCTCACGCGCGATCAGCTCGGTCAGATCGCGCTGGATCTGATCGTTGACGCGGTAGCTGCGGTTGGGGACGGAGGACTTCTTCTTGGGCATGTCGGCCTGCTTCGCTTACAGCGTGCGCGCGATTTCCTTGATCTCGAAGAACTCCAGCTGATCACCTTCCTTGATGTCGTTGTAGTTCTTGAGCTTGATACCGCACTCGAAGCCTTCCTTGACTTCGCGCACATCGTCCTTCATGCGCTTGAGCGAGTCGAGTTCGCCGGTGTAGACCACCACGTTGTCGCGCAGCAGGCGGAAATGCGCGCTGCGGGTGACGTGGCCGTTGGTGACCATACAGCCCGCGACCGTACCGATCTTGGTGGCCACGAACACGGTGCGGATCTCGGCGTTACCGATGATTTCTTCGCGCTTCTCCGGCGCCAGCATGCCCGACATGGCGGCCTTGAGGTCGTCCACCGCGTCGTAGATGATGTTGTAGTAGCGGATGTCGATGTCGTTGCCTTCGGCCAGCTTGCGGGCGCCCACGTCGGCGCGCACGTTGAAGCCGATGACCACCGCCTTGGACGCGATCGCCAGGTTGATGTCGGATTCGCTGACACCACCGACGCCGGCGTACACCATCTGCACCTTGACTTCCTCGGTCGACAGCTTGAGCAGCGAGGCCGCCAGCGCTTCCTGCGAACCCTGCACGTCGGCCTTGAGGACGATGGGCAGCATCTTGACTTCGCCGGCGCCGATGTCGGCAAACATGTTCTCCAGCTTGGCGGCTTGCTGCTTGGCCAGCTTGGTGCTGCGGTACTTGCCGGCGCGGTAGGTGGCGATCTCGCGGGCGCGGCGCTCGTCCGACATCACCATGAAGTCATCGCCAGCCTGCGGCACCTCAGCCAGACCCTGGATTTCCACCGGGATGGACGGACCGGCTTCCTTGGTCGTGCGGCCGTCCTCGTCCAGCATGGCGCGCACGCGGCCCGAGGTCTGACCCGCCAGCACCACGTCACCGACCTTCAGCGTGCCGGACTGCACCAGCACGGTGGCCACGGCACCGCGGCCCTTGTCGAGGCGGGCTTCGATCACCAGGCCCTTGGCCATGGCATCCACCGGCGCCTTGAGCTCCAGGACTTCGGCCTGAAGCAGCACCTGCTCCAGCAGCGCGTCCACGCCCTCGCCGGTCTTGGCCGACACGCCCACGAAGGGCACATCACCGCCAAACTCCTCGGGCACGACCTCCTCGGCCACCAGCTCGGAGCGCACCTTCTCGAGGTTGATGCCGGGCTTGTCGATCTTGGTCAGCGCCACAACCATGGGCACACCCGCCGCCTTCGCGTGCTTGATGGCTTCCTTGGTCTGGGGCATGACGCCGTCGTCGGCCGCGCAGACCAGGATCACGATGTCGGTGGCCTGGGCGCCACGGGCACGCATGGCGGTGAACGCCTCGTGACCCGGGGTGTCGAGGAAGGAGATCATGCCGCGATCGGTTTCCACGTGGTAGGCGCCGATGTGCTGCGTGATGCCGCCCGCTTCGCCGGCCGCCACCTTGGCGCGACGGATGTAGTCCAGCAGCGAGGTCTTGCCGTGGTCGACGTGGCCCATGACGGTGACCACAGGGGCACGCGGCAGGGCTTCTGCGGTCTGTTGCGAGACCTCGTCGTCGGTGAAGGCCTCGGGATCGTCCAGCGCCGCCACCACGGCCGTGTGGCCCAGTTCTTCCACCACGATCATGGCGGTGTCCTGGTCCAGCGACTGGTTGATGGTGACCATCTGGCCCAGCTTCATCAGCTGCTTGATGACCTCGGACGACTTGAGCGACATCTTGTGCGCCAGTTCGGCCACGGTGATGGTTTCGGGCACGTGGACCTCAATCACCTTGGTCTCGGTCGGCTGGGCAAAGCTCGAACCGCTGTCGCGGCTGTCGCGGTCGCCACGGCGGCCACCGCCACGCGGGCCGGCACGCCAGTTGCCACGGCCACCGCTGGTGTCGCCACGGGTCTTGATTTCCTTCTTCTTGGCCGCGTCATCCTTCCAGGTGGAGGACAGGTTCTCGGACTTGACTTCCTTCTTGCCACCAGCGCCAGGGGCCGTCACGGCCGGACGGGCGGTGCCGGTGGTGGCGGGCTTGTGCAGCGTGCCCTTGATGCCGGCCTTGGCATCGGCGGCCGGGGTCACCGGCTTGGGTTCTTCCGGCTTCTTGGCCACCAGCACCTTCTTGGGCGCGGCCATCATGGCGCGGATGTTGGCGGCTTCGGCCTCGGCCTTGCGGCGGCGTTCCTGCAGATCGCGGGCGCGGGCCTCCTCGGCCTGCTTCTCGGCGGCGGCCTTGTCGGCCACGGCCTTGCCTGCGGCGGCTTTGTCGGCAGCGGCTTTTTCGGCCGCTATGCGTGCGCCGTCGTCCACCACGGGCGCGGCGGCCGCCGGTGCTGCGGCCTGCGCCTGCACGGGCGCCTTCTCGGCCGATGCGGCAGCGGCCGCAGCGCGCTCGGCTTCGGCCTGGGCGGCCTTGGCCGCCTGTTCGGCGGCAGCAGCGGCTTCGGCAACCTGGCGCGCCCGCTCAGCCTCGGCTTCGCGGGCTTCCTGCTCTTCGCGCTCGCGGCGTTTCTGCGCCAGCTCTTCTTCCTGCAGGCGCAGCAGCTCGGCCTGATGACGGGCGTCTTCCTCGCGGCGGGCCAGCTCGTCCTGATCGACCCCAGGCGCGGCGCTCTCGACCGGGGCATCAACCGCGCCCAGTTCGTCGTCGCGCTTGATGAAGGTGCGCTTCTTGCGCACTTCGACCTGGATGGTGCGGGCGCGGCCGGTGGCGTCCGCCTGCTTGATTTCCGTGGTGGACTTCTTCACCAGCGTGATCTTCTTGCGTTCGCCACTGGAGGTGCCATGGCTGGCTTGCAGATAGCCCAGCAGCTTGTGCTTGTCTGCCTCGGACACGGCGTCATTGCCCGACGATTTGGGCACACCAGCACCGGCGAGCTGATCCAGCAGGACGGTGGTGGGTTTGTTGAGTTCGGCTGCCAATTCGGCGACGGTGGTACTGGTCATATGGGGTGTTCTCCGCTGAGGCCTCCGGTTCAGGACGCTTGGTTGGCCTGGTCGCCAGTGAACCAGTGCTCGCGCGCCTTCATGATCAAGGCGGTTGCTTCTTCAGGCGTCTGACCCGTGATCTCGGTCAATTCGTCGGTGGCCAGATCGGCCAGATCGTCGCGGGTGTGCACACCCGACTCGGCCAGCTTGGCAATCAACTCGGCGGTCAGTCCGTCGATGTCGCGCAGGTTCTGCGAGACTTCCTCAACGTCTTCTTCCTTGGCGATTTCCATCGTCAGCAAAGCGTCCTTGGCACGGGCACGCAGCTCGTTGACGGTGTCTTCGTCGAAGGACTCGATCTCCAGCATTTCCTGCAGCGGCACGTAGGCCACTTCTTCCAGGCTGGTGAAACCCTCTTCGATCAGGATGTCGGCGATTTCCTGGTCCACGTCCAGCTTGGCCATGAACAGCTTGCGGATGCCGTCGGCCTCTTCGGCCTGCTTCTGCGCCGACTCGTCGGCGGTCATGATGTTGATGCGCCAGCCGGTCAGCTCGGACGCCAGGCGCACGTTCTGGCCACCCCGGCCGATGGCGATGGCGAGGTTTTCCTCGTCCACCACCACGTCCATGGCGTGGCGCTCTTCGTCCACCACGATGGAGACAACGTTGGCCGGTGCCAGCGCACCAATGACGAACTGGGCCGGGTCCTCGCTCCACAGCACGATGTCCACGCGCTCGCCAGCGAGTTCGTTGGTCACGCCGTTGACGCGGGAGCCGCGCACGCCGACGCAGGTGCCGATCGGGTCGACACGCTTGTCGTGCGACAGCACGGCGATCTTGGCGCGTGAACCAGGGTCACGCGCGCAGCTCTTGATCTCGAGCAGGCCCTGCTCGATCTCGGGCACTTCCTGGCGGAACAGCTCGATCATGAACTCGGGCGCCGAACGCGACAGCAGGATGGGCGCGCCACGCAGGGTCAGGTCCACTTCCATGATCATGGCGCGCACGCGGTCGCCGGTGCGGAAGTTTTCCTTGGGGATCATTTCGCCGCGCTTGAGGCGCCCCTCGACACGGCCGCTCTCGACGATCAGGTCACCCTTGTCCATGCGCTTGACGGTGCCGACAAAAATCTTGTCGCCACGGCTCATGAAGTCGTTGAGCAGCATTTCGCGCTCGGCGTCGCGGATCTTCTGCAGGATGACCTGCTTGGCGGCCATGGCGCCGATGCGGCCGATCGGCACGCTTTCCACCGGCTTCTCGATGTGGTCGCCCACCTCGATGTCCGCCAGTTCGTCGCGGGCGTCGCTCACCAGCTCCTCGGCGTCGGGGTTCTGCAGGCCGGCCTCGTCGGGCACCACCAGCCAGCGGCGGAAGGTTTCGTATTCGCCGCTGTCCGGATTGATGGCGACGCGGATATCGACCTCGCCCTTGTAGAGCTTCTTGGTGGCAGAAGCCAGCGCCAGCTCAACGGCGCCCAGCACAACATCGCGCTCCACGTTCTTTTCACGTGAGATCGCATCGATCAGCATCAACAGTTCGCGATTCATTTCACCGCCACCTTTCCAGTCTTTCGTTTCTTTTTTGGACCATGCCCGACAGGGCACGGCCACCTCATTCGTTTGGCCGACAGCCGTCCGGCCTCAGCCCCCGTCCGAGGACGTGGGCGCCGAGCGCCCCTTGAAGCTGACAATAGGCGCGAGCCGCGCCTCGCGCAATTCGTCCCAGACAAAACCCAGGGCATGGACCGGCGCCGGCGGGCGGTTCTTGCCCACCTTCTGTCCAGGCTTGAGCACCGGCTCATCGGCCCAGACGATCTGCCAGCCGGCGCCATCGGCGGTGCGCTCCAGCGTGCCGCGGAATTTCTTGCGATTGACCGCCACGCCCGAGCCGGTGGCGCCAATGGGTGCCTTCAGCGTGATGTCCACCACCTGGCCGGCGAAGCGCTCGAAATCGCGGTCGTTGCGCAAGGGGCGATCGATGCCGGGCGAACCCACTTCCAGCCGCTTGTAGTCGACGTTCTCGACCTCCAACAGGAACTGCAGCTGGCGGGTGACCTTCTCGCAGTCCTCGACGGTGACGAACTGCTCGGCCGCCGCAGGCTGGCCGGGCTCCCAGGGCAGGTCGATGGTCACGCGCAGCAAACCCCCGGCGGAACGTTCAAGCTCCACCAGGTCGTACCCCAGTCCGGTAACGGTCTGTTCAACTGCGTCTTGCCATGCCATCGTGATGTGCTGCCCCGATCAATGAATGTGTGCCTGCACCGCCGTTTGCCCTGCCAGGACCCCGACAGCAACCCCTGCCGGAACGCCCTGAAAAACCAGGGAGCAAAAGCGATCGACCAAAAAAAATGGGCCGGTGATAACCCGCCCATTTGGTCGTGAAGCTCGCATTTTAGCACCAACACTGGTGATTTGACAGTGTCCCCAGCAACTTTTGCGCCACTGTCTTACAGTGCCACATCCCATTCCATGCAAACCCCCTCGAAGTCCACGATGATCGACGTCTATTCCTGGCCCACACCCAACGGGCACAAAGTGCACATCATGCTGGAGGAATGCGGCCTGCGCGAAGGCCGTGACTGGCGCGCCCACCCGATCAACATCGGCAAAGGCGAGCAATTCCAGCCGGAATTCCTCCAGATCAGCCCGAACAACAAAATCCCGGCCTTGGTCGACCCCCATGGCCCCGACGGCAAGCCGATCACCCTGTTCGAATCGGGCGCAATCCTGATTTACCTGGCGTCCAAATTCGGCAAATTTATGCCCAAATCCGACCGCCACAAATTCGAAGTCTTGCAATGGCTGATGTTCCAGATGGGCGGCGTTGGCCCCATGCTGGGCCAGACCCACCATTTCCGGCTCTACGCACCCGAGAAAATCGACTACGCCTACGACCGCTACACCAACGAGGCCAAACGCCTTTACCGCGTGATGGACAAGCGCCTGCAGGCCAGCCCCTGGCTGGGCGGCAAAAGCTACAGCATCGCCGACATCGCGGTTTTCCCCTGGCTGCGCAACTGGCAGAACCAGGGCATAGACTGGGCGGATTACCCCGCGCTCAAGGCCTGGTTCGACAAGGTGGCCGCGCGCCCCCCCGGGGGGCGCGGCGGGGCGGGGTTGGGGGCTGTTGGCACACCCCAAAACCCCCACC
>NZ_JASATI010000038.1:0-43987 GCF_038440225.1 Hydrogenophaga sp. OTU3427
ATCCTGTGAGGCGTCGTCGGAGGTCTGGCCGTGGGGGCGGCGCCCCCCCCGCGCCCCACACGGGGGGGAGGGCCACACCCCCCCCCCCCCCCCCCCGCCCCCGCCCCCCCCCCCCCCCCCCCCCCGCCCCCCGCGCCGGCGGGGGGGGGGCTCGGGGGGGGGAAGGAGGTGCGGCGCCAGCCAACCCGAAACGAACCCCACCGACGCAATGCAAGCAAGGAGCAAAGAATGAAAAAGCTCCTCATCGCCAACCGCGCCGAAATCGCCCGCCGCATCATCCACACCGCTCACCGACTGGGCATCGCCACCGTGGCCGTGTTTTCCGACCCAGACGCCCAGGCCCAACACGTCAAGGAAGCCGGCCAGGCGGTCGCGCTGCAAGGCAGCGCCTCGGCCGACACCTACCTGCGCACCGACAAGCTGCTGGCCGCTGCCCAGCAGACCGGCGCCGACGCCATCCACCCAGGCTACGGCTTCCTGAGCGAAAACGCCGACTTCGCGCAGGCCGTGATCGACGCCGGCCTGACCTGGGTCGGCCCGTCACCGGCGGCCATCCGCGCGCTGGGCAGCAAGTCGGGCGCCAAGGCGCTGGCGCAGCAGCAGGGCGTGCCTTGCCTGCCCGGCTACTTCGGCGCCGACCAGCGCGACGAGACCCTGCTGCGCGAGGCCGAGCGCATCGGTTTTCCCGTCATGGTCAAGGCCGTGGCCGGCGGCGGTGGGCGGGGCATGCGCCTGGTGCACGACCGTTCCCAGCTGCCGGCGGCCCTGCAGAGCGCGCGCTCGGAGGCCCTCAGCGGTTTCGGCAACAGCGACCTGTTGATCGAGCGTGCGCTGCTGAACCCGCGCCACGTGGAGGTGCAGGTGTTGGCCGACGCGCTGGGCCACTGCATCCACCTGGGCGAACGCGACTGTTCGGTGCAGCGCCGGCACCAGAAGATCATCGAGGAAGCGCCCAGCCCGGCGGTGGACGCCGCGTTGCGCGAACACATGGGCGCCTGCGCCGTGGCGCTGGCCCAGGCGGCCGGCTACGTGGGCGCGGGCACGGTGGAGTTTTTGCTCGACGGCCAGGATTTTTTCCTTATGGAGATGAACACACGGCTGCAGGTCGAACACCCGGTCACCGAAGCCCTGACCGGCCTGGACTTGGTCGAGCTGCAACTGCGCGTGGCGCGTGGCGAGGCCTTGCCGCTGGCTCAGGCCGACGTGCGCTTGCAGGGCCACGCCATCGAGGTGCGGTTGTGCGCCGAGGACGAGGACTTCCACCCGCACACCGGCACGGTGGCGCGTTTTGTGCCGCCCGTGGCCAGTGCCTTCGAGCGCGCTGGCCTGCGCTTCGACCACGCGCTGGCCGAGGGCATGTGGGTCTCGCCTCACTACGACGCCATGCTGGGCAAGCTGATCGCCCACGCGCCCACACGCGACGAGGCCATTGCCCGCCTGCGCCTGGGCCTGGCGCAGACCGAGCTGCTGGGCTTGCCCACCAACCGCGACTTCCTCTCGGCCTGCCTGGACCACCCGGTGTTCCGGGCGGGCCAGGCCCTGATCCCGTTCCTGGCCGAGGCGGGCGAGGCCATCCGCGAACGCCTGCGGCTGCAGGAACGCGCGGCCCTGCCGGCGGCCAGCCTGGCGCTGGTGCTGCACGATGCGCCGGCCGGGCAGGCGCTGGGCTGCCGCTACCCGCGACCGCTGCGGCTGCGCCACCGGGCCAACACCGGTGCCAGCGAGTTGACCATCGGCGGGGCGGGGCGGGCCACCTGGCACGAGGGGCACACGCAGCACGCGGTGGGCTGGCAGCGCGGCGCGCCCGGGCGGCTGTGCGTGGCCATCGGTGGCGTGTCGCACCAGGTGTCCGCGGTGCGCGCGGGCGCATCGGCCCTGGACGGCGCGCCACGCTGGCAGCTGTGGGTCGATGGGGTGTCGCTGTGGCTGGACGACCTGTCCCTGCTGCCACGCCGCCAGGGCGGCGCTGGCGGTGCGGGCGAGGTCTTGCGCGCGCCTTTCAATGGCAAGGTGCTGGCCCTGCACGTGGCCGCGGGCGACGTGGTGGCCCAGGGCGCGCCGCTGCTGGTGCTGGAGTCCATGAAGCTGGAGCACAGCCTGAGCGCGCCCCACGACCTGATGGTGGTGGCGGTGCACGTGACGCCGGGCCAGCAGGCCACACCGGGGCAGGTGTTGATGGCGTTTGCCCCGGTGCCGAAGAAGAAGGAGGAGGAATGAACACCCCTGCGACAACCGAGGGCCTGAGCGCGGCCGAGCTGCAAGACCTCTACGACACCGTCGCGCGTTTTGCGCGCGAGGCCATCGCGCCCCACGTGACCGCCTGGGACGAGGCCGGCGAATTCCCGCGCGAGCTGTACCGCCGCGCCGCCGCGCTGGGCCTGCTGGCCATCGGCTACCCCGAGGCCCTGGGCGGCGCCCCCGCCAGTTACGCCATGCGCATCCCGGTCTGGGTGGCCCTGTGCCGCCATGGCGGCAGCGGCGGCGTGCTGGCCAGCCTGTTCTCGCACAACATCGGCCTGCCGCCGGTGGTGGCGCATGGGTCGCCTGAACTGCAGGCGCGTGTGGTGCCCGAGGTGCTGGCGGGCGAGAAGATCGCGGCGCTGGCCATCACCGAGCCCGGTGGTGGCTCCGACGTGGCGGCCCTGCGCACCACGGCACGGCGCGATGGCGACAGCTACATCGTCGATGGCGAGAAGGTTTTCATCACCTCGGGCATGCGCGCTGACTGGATCACCACCGCGGTGCGCACCGGCGAGCCCGGCCGCAAGGGCGCGGGCGGCATCTCCATGCTGCTGGTCCCGGGCGACGCGCCGGGCCTGAGCCGCAGCAAGCTGCAGAAGATGGGCTGGCTGTGTTCCGACACGGCCCACCTGCGCTTCGATGGCGTGCGGGTGCCGGCCAGCCACCTGCTGGGCCAGGAGGGCGACGGCTTCAAGATCATCATGAACAACTTCAACGCCGAGCGCTTCGGCATGTCGGCGGCGGCCCTGGGTTTTGCCCAGGCCTGCTTCGACGAGGCGCTGGCGTGGGCGCGCCAGCGCAAGACCTTTGGTGCCGCCTTGGTGGAACACCAGGTGGTGCGGCACAAGCTGGTGGACATGCAGATGCGCATCAGCTCCACCGAGGCCTGGCTGAAAGCGGTGGCGGCGCAGGCCGATGGCGGCGACACCGGCGCGGCCTGGGTGGCGCAGGTCTGCCTGCTCAAGAACCATGCGACCCAGACCATGCAGTTCTGCGCCGACCAGGCGGTGCAGATCCTGGGTGGCATGGGCTTCATGCGCGGCACCGTGAGCGAACGCATCTACCGCGAGGTCAAGGTCATGATGATCGGCGGCGGCGCCGAAGAGATCATGAAGGAACTGGCCGCGAGACAATTGGGCCTATGAGCAAGAACAGCAAGATCGAAACCGTTCCGGTGGACTTCGAACCCGAGTTCATCGACGGCGTGCGCGACATCTTCGAAGAGAAGATCGTCTTTAACAAGGTCCTGGGCCTGAAGGTCACCGAGATCCGGCCGCAATGGTGCAAGGGCCGCATCCTGATGCGCCCCGAGCTGGTGGGGCACTTCGCCTACAACCGGCTGCACGGTGGCGTGATCAGCGCGGTGCTCGATGGCATGGGCGGCCTGGCGTCGATGGCGGCCATCGGCGCGCGCCACATGGACGAGACGCCGGCCCAGCGTATCCTGCGCTTTGCCAAGCTCGGCACCATCGACCTTCGCATCGACTACCTGCGCCCCGGCATCGGCGAGTATTTCGACGTCCACGCCGAGGTGCTGCGCCTCGGCTCGCGGGTGTGTTCCACCCGCATGGAACTGCGCGGCCCCGATGGCAAACTGCTGTCCACCGGGGCGGGGGCTTATATCGTCTCTTGATGGGGCTTGCGAGGTGATGGGATGCGTGTTTTGTCGTAACATACAAGCATTTCCCGTTGTCCAGGAGGTCGCCATGGCCGTGCACACCTTTTCCAGCCGAGATTTCACGCGCGACGTGTCGGCGGCCAAGCGCGCGGCCGCCGACGGGCCGGTGTTCATCACCGACCGGGGGCGTCCCGCTTTTGCGCTGCTCAAGATCGAGGACTACCACCGCATGGCGGGGCACCAAGCGGCATCGCTGCTGGACGTGATGGATGGCATTCCGGGAGGCGAGGGCATGGACTTCGACCCACCCCGTTTGCAGTTGGCGCTCCGTGCCGCCGACTTGACCTGAGACACAGGGCGCGTGCATGTATCTGCTGGACACCAACGTGATTTCAGAGCTGCGCCAAGGCAAACCCAACCCTGCTGCCGCGGTACGCGCCTGGGCCGCCACACAACCGGCTCAACAGCTGTTTTTGTCGGCCATCACGCTGCTCGAATTGGAGCTGGGCATCCAGGCCCTGGAGCGCCGAACGCCCCCACAAGGCAGCGCCTTGCGCTTGTGGTTGTCGGGCGTGCGGGCCGCTTTTGCGGGGCGCATTCTGGCCTTCACGGAGCACACCGCGCCGCTGTGTGCGGCCCTGCACCTGCCCAACCCGCGTTCGGAGCGCGATGCGATGATCGCCGCCACGGCCCTCGAACATGGCTTCACCGTTGTCACCCGCAACACGCCAGACTTCGCCGGCACTGGGGTCGGTTTGCTCAATCCGTGGCTCGCCGAATGACTATGTGGCTGTCCTCGATGACAGTTGTGCAGGGGGCACTTCAGCCAAACACCTCGGCCCGCGTCAGCGGCAGGCCGGCCGCGTCCTTGGCCGAGAGCAGCGGCGCCATGCCGATGTCGGGCCAATGGATGCCGATGTCGGTGTCGTTCCAGGCCACACAGCGTTCGTGTGCGGGCGCATAGTAGTCGGTGGTCTTGTAGAGGAAATCGGCGCTGTCGCTGGTGACCACAAAACCGTGGCCGAAGCCGGGCGGCACCCACAGCTGGCGCTGGTTGTCCTCGCTCAGCTCCACGCCCACCCATTGGCCGAAATGGGGTGAGCCGCGGCGCAGGTCCACCGCGACGTCGAACACGCTGCCCCGCGCCACCCGCACCAGCTTGCCCTGGGGCTGCTGGATCTGGTAATGCAGGCCACGCAGCACGCCCTTGGCCGAACGGCTGTGGTTGTCCTGGACGAAGTGGAAGTCGGTGCCCGTGGCCTCGTTGAAACGCTGCTGGTTGAAGCTCTCGAAGAAGAAGCCGCGCGCGTCGCCGAACACCTTGGGTTCGATGACCAGCACGCCGGGCAGGGCGGTGGGGATGACGTTCATGATGCGGTGAGTGGGGTGACGGTGAAGGGTTGGGGCGGCAGGCCTTGGCGCCAGCGTTCGACCATGTGCCGATAGGCTTGCTCGATATGGCGCGCCGAGCGCGTGGTGTCGAACAGCGGCGCGGCGTCGCGGTTGTCGCGCAGGCGGCGTTGCAAGGCCTGGAGTTGTTCGGGGTGGGTGGCCAGCTGCCCGGCCAGGTGTTCGTAGTCGGACAGGCTGTGGGTGATCAGCTCGGGAAGGCCCACGGCGGTCAGCAGGCTGGCGGCGACACGGCCCGCGAAGGCTTGGCCGCAGCAGGTCAGCACCGGCAGGCCCGCCCACAGGGCATCGCTGGCGGTGGTGTGGGCGTTGCAGGGCAGGGTGTCCAGGAACAGATCGGCCAGACGGTGCCGCGCCAGATGTTGGCTCAGCGGCGCACGTGTGGCAAACACCAGGCGGTTTGCGTCCACACCTTGATCGGCGGCGGCCCGCCGCAGGTTCTGGCGCGCCTGTTCGTCCTCGCACAAGAGCCAGAGCACGCTGCCGGGCACGCGCAGCAGCAGGCGCATCCACACCTGGAACACGTCCGAGGTGATCTTGTAATGGGCGTTGAAGGAGGCGAACACGAAACCTTGCGCCGGCAGGCCCTCGTCGGTGCGGGCGGGGGTGTCGGTGCCGATGTGCCGAAGGCGGTCGTTGACCTGGTAGCTGTCGGGCAGCTGGGCGATGTGTTCGCTGTAGTGGGACTGGTGGGACCGTGGCGTCACCACCGGATCGCCCAGGATGTAGTCCACGCCCGCCATGCCCAGGGTGCCGGGATAGCCCAGGTAGTTGACGACGATGGGCGCGGGCTTGTGCTTGAGAATGCCGGTGCGCGCGCCGTGGGTGTGGCCTTTGAGGTCGACGGCGATATCGATTTCTTGTGCACACATCCAGTCCACCACCTGGGCGTCGCTCCAGCCGCTGACGTCGACGAAGGCATCGAAGGCCCGCTGCAAGCGCTGGCGCATGGGACTGTGGTCGTCCGGGCCGAAGGACAGCGCCACCCATTCGAAATCCTTGCGGTCATGTTGCTCGAACAGGCCGGCCATCAGGTGGGCCGTCGCGTGTTCGTGGAAATCCGCCGACAGGTAGGCCACCTTGATCCGCCCGCCTGCGCGGGGCGTGTGGTTTCGAGGGCGTGCGCCGCTGGGTGGGTCGAAGATCTGGGCACAGCGCAGTTGCAGCGCCGGCTGGTCGCAGCAGGCCAGCAGCACAAAGGGCTGGATGTGTTCCACGCCCGCGGCCAGGCCGGCCTCGACCATGGCCAGCCAGCGCGGCAGTCCGGTCCAGTCGCACAGGTGCTGCTTGGCCTGCACCAGGGCGCCCACGGCCCGAGGGTAGCGTTGGGCCATCTGCAGGTCGGTGCTGAGCAGGCGTTCCAGCATCTGGGCCGCAGGCGCGAACTGGCGCTGGGCCAGCATCTCGATGGCCAGGCGGTAGAGGGGGTGATCGGCATGGGGCCAGAGTTGCCGCGGATCGGTCCGATCGACCAGCTGCAGGCCGCCGGCACGGGCGGCTTGCAGCAGGCCCTGCTTCAGTGCCTGCGCCTGACCGTGGCCAGGGTCGATGGCCAGGGCCCGGTTCAGGTCGTCCAGGGCATCGGCCGGCAGCCCTCGCTGCTGCGCCATGGCGGCCCGGGTGCAATACGCACTCACGTACGCGGGATGCAGGCGCAGGGCCTCGTCACAGGCCGCCTGCGCGCCGTGGAGGTCACCGCTGGCCCTGAGGGCGTTGGCGAGGTTGTGGTGGGCGGTGGCGTCGCCAGGCTGGCTGTGAAGGCTGCGCTGGAGGGCCTGGACGGCTTGTGCGTAGCGGCCGGTGCTGGCACACAAGACGCCCAGCAGGTGCAGCGCCATGGCGTGGTTCGGCGCCGCTTGCAGCACCGCATGCAACTGGGCCTCGGCATCCGCCAGGTGCCCCTGCTTCTGCAGGGCCAGCGCCTGGCGCAGCCGGGGCAGGTGCGGGTCGTTGCCGTGCTGCATCGGCTGCGCTCAGAAGGTGTGAGTGGTCCGGGCGGGCATGAAGGATTTGTTCACACCTTCTCAGTGGCGGCCGTCTTTCAGCAGGCTGTGCAGGTACTGGCCATAGCCGCTCTTGGCCAGGGGCGCGGCCAGGCGCTCCAGCTGGGCGTCGTCGATGAAGCCACCGCGCCAGGCGATCTCTTCGGGGCAGGCGATCTTCAGGCCCTGGCGGCGCTCCAGCGTGGCGATGAACTGGCCGGCATCGAGCAGGCTGTCGTGGGTGCCGGTGTCCAGCCAGGCGTAGCCGCGTTTCATGATCTGCACGCTGAGCTGCTGCTGTTCCAGGTAGGTCTGGTTGACCGTGGTGATCTCCAGTTCGCCGCGTGCACTGGGCTTCGTGGCCTTGGCGATGTCGATGACCTGCTGGTCGTAGAAGTACAGACCGGTGACGGCGTAGTTGCTCTTGGGCACCGTGGGTTTCTCCTCGATGCTGCTGGCCTTGCCGGCGGCATCGAAGGCGACCACGCCGTAGCGTTCCGGGTCGGTCACGTGGTAGGCGAAGACGGTGGCGCCGGTGGCCTGTGCATCGGCCGCGTGCAGCAGGGGCTGGAAGTCGTGGCCGTAGAAGATGTTGTCGCCCAGCACCAGGGCGCTGGGGTGGTTGCCAATGAATTGCTCACCGATGATGAAGGCCTGCGCCAAGCCGTCCGGGCTGGGCTGCACCGCGTACCGCAGGTTGATGCCCCATTGGCTGCCGTCGCCCAGCAACTGCTCGAAGCGTGGGGTGTCCTGTGGCGTGCTGATGAGCAGGATGTCACGCATGCCCGCCAGCATCAGGGTGCTCAGCGGGTAGTACACCATGGGCTTGTCGTAGATGGGCAGCAGCTGTTTGCTGATGGCCAGCGTGGCCGGGTGCAGACGGGTGCCGGAGCCGCCGGCGAGGATGATGCCTTTGCGTTGGGTCATGGGAGTCCTCAGAGGATTTCGTCGAGCATGCGGGCGACGCCTTGTTGCCAGGCGGGCAGGCGCAAGCCAAAGGTGGATTGCAGCTTGCCGCAGTCCAGGCGGGAGTTGTGGGGACGGCGCGCCGGGGTGGGAAACCCCGAGGTGGGCACCTGGTCCACCTGATCGGGGCCGGCCTTGAGGGGCCGGCCGCTCGCCTGTGCGTGGGCCAGCACGAAACGGGCGTAGCCGTTCCAGGTGGTTTCACCGGCGGCGCAGCAATGGTAGGTGCCCGACAGCGTGGGTTGCGACAGGGTGGTGCGGGCCGCGTGGGCGGTGACGTCGGCCAGCAGCTCGGCGCTGGTGGGCGCGCCGAACTGGTCGGCGATGACGGTCAGCCGTTCGCGCTCGGCGGCCAGGCGCAGCATGGTCTTGGCGAAATTGCCGCCGCGTGCGCCATAGACCCAGCTGGTGCGCAGGATCAGGTGGTGGCAGCCGCTGGCCTGGATGGCCTGTTCGCCGGCCAGCTTGCTGCGGCCATAGACCGAGAGCGGGCCGGTGCCGTCGGTCTCGGTCCAGGGGCGCTCGCCGCTGCCGTCGAACACGTAGTCGGTGCTGTAGTGCACCAGCAGCGCGCCCAGGCACGCGGCCTCGTCGGCCAGCACGCCGGGGGCCAGGGCGTTGAGGGTGTGCGCCAGTTCCGGTTCGCTCTCGGCCTTGTCCACGGCGGTGTGGGCGGCGGCGTTGACGATCAGGTCGGGTCGCAGGGCGCGCACGGTGTTGCGCAGGCCATCCAGCCGCGACAGGTCGCCGCAGTGTGTGGGGCCGTGGCGGTCGAGCGCGGTGAGTTCGCCCAGCACGCTCAGGCTGCGCTGCAGCTCCCAGCCGACCTGGCCGTTCCTGCCCAGCAGCAGGATCTTCACGCGGCGGCCCCGTCTGGTGCCCCGTACTGCGTGGCGACCCAGTCGCGGTAGGCGCCGCTTTGCACGCGTGCCACCCATTCGGCGTTGTCCAGGTACCACAGCACCGTCTTGCGGATGCCGGTATCGAAGGTCTCGGACGGCTTCCAGCCCAGATCGGCTTCGAGCTTGCGGGCGTCGATGGCGTAGCGCCGGTCGTGGCCGGGGCGGTCCTTCACGTAGCTGATCTGGGTGGCGTAGCGCTGGCCATCGGCGCGCGGACGCAGTTCGTCGAGCAGGGCGCAGACGGTGTGCACGATCTCGATGTTGGGCTTCTCGTTCCAGCCGCCCACGTTGTAGGTCTCGCCCAGCTGCCCGGCCTCGAGCACGCGGCGGATCGCGCTGCAGTGGTCCTTGACATAGAGCCAGTCGCGCACCTGCTGGCCGTCGCCATAGACCGGCAGGGGCTTGCCGGCCAAGGCGTTGACGATCATCAGCGGGATGAGCTTCTCGGGGAAGTGGTAGGGCCCGTAGTTGTTGCTGCAGTTGGTGGTCAGCACGGGCAGGCCGTAGGTGTGGTGCCAGGCGCGCACCAGGTGGTCGCTGGCGGCCTTGCTGGCGGAGTAGGGGCTGTTGGGCTCGTAGCGCTTGGTTTCCGCGAAGGCCGGGTCGGTGGGCGACAGGCTGCCGTAGACCTCGTCGGTGCTCACGTGCAGGAAGCGGAAGGCGGATTTCTCGGCCTCCTGCAGCCCGCTCCAGTAGGCGCGCGCGGCTTCGAGCAGGCGGAAGGTGCCCAGCACGTTGGTCTGGATGAAATCCTCGGGGCCGTGGATGGAGCGGTCGACGTGGCTTTCGGCGGCGAAATGCAGCACCGCGCGCGGGCGGTGTTCGGCCAGCAGGCGGTCGAGCAGCGCGCGGTCGCCGATGTCGCCCTGCACGAACACGTGGCGCGGGTCGCCCCGCAGCGAGGCCAGGTTTTCCAGGTTGCCCGCGTAGGTGAGCTTGTCCAGGGTCAACACGGGCTCGTCGCTGTGGGCGAGCCAGTCGAGGACGAAGTTGGCGCCGATGAAGCCGGCGCCGCCGGTGACGATGATCATGGTGTGTGGGGGCCGGAGCCGCTGGAGGGGATGGGGGGGGCGGGCGGGGCGGCGGCGCCCAGCAGGGCGACGGCGACGGACAGGCCCAGGCCCAGGGCGTAGAGGTTGTGGGCCATGTTCACATTGGTGAGGCCGCCGGACGCATGCAGCAGGGCCACGCCCCAGAGTTGCTGGCTGGCCACCGGGTGCGCCTGTTGCAGCGCCAGCGCCGCGCCGACGATGCCCGCCACGCCCAGCAGCACGGCAGCCAGGCCAGGCAAGCCGTGGTCGAACCAGGCGTTGAGGTAGTCGTTGTGGAAATGGCCCAGGCTTTTCCAGATGCGGGGGTCGTTCTGCGCCGCCAGCGCCTTGATCGCGGTTTCGCGCTGGGCGATGCCGTGGCCCAGCAGCGGCGCCTCGGTGATGCCCTGCCAGGCGGCCTGCCAGAGGCGCAGGCGCGCGCCCACCGGCGTGTCGGGGTTGTTGTGTGTCAGGGCCAGCACGACGTCCTCGCCAGCGGCCCGCAGGCGCAGCGGGTCGGCCTGCCAGCTGGCGGTGGAGGCCACCAGCGCGAGAGCCACCAGCAAGCCGCCCGCGATCCATGCCGCGGCCCGGTGGCGCTGGCGCCAGGCCTGCCACATGCACAGGCCCGCCAGCCACACGGCCACCAGCATGGCGCTGCGCGTCCGGCTCAGGAACACGGCGAGCAGGCCCAGCAGCAGCGCGGCCGCCCAGAGGCGGCGCCAGCCCCTAGGCTGGCTGGTGTCCAGCACCGCCGGCGCCAGCAGGCACAACATGAAGCCCACCGTCGCGGCCCATGGGATGGCGTTGCTGGGCAGTTCGTTGCGTCCGTGGGTCAGGGCCACACCGAAGGCGACCACACAGGCCGATGCGGTGGCGTGCACCAGCCAAGCCGGGTGGTGCTGCCCGAGCGGACCTTGGCGGCTCAGCCACCACACCGCGCCGGCAGTCAGCAGCAGGCGAACGTTGTCCTGCAGGCTGCTCAGAGGGTCGTGCCAGCCCAGCATGGCGGCGCCGGCCAGCAGCGCTGCCAGGGCGGTGGCACCTACCCATCGCCGTGCGCCGCGGGCCGCCGGGCTCTGGGGTCTGGGCGGCTGGCGGCCGGCCTGGGTGACGCTGAGCAAGGCCGCCCCCAGGCACAGCGCCAGCCAGGCCAGGCCGGCCCAGGTTGACGACAAGGGTGTCAGGGCCCAACCCAGGGCGCCCACGGGCAGCAGCAGCCGCAGGCCTGCCGTGCGCAGGCCAGGCCAACGCGGGGCAAGCCGTTCAGGTGCGCTTGACGACATCATCGAACCGCCCCTGGTCGTAACGCAGTGCCGCGTAGCGGAAGAAGCTCTCCAGGCTCACGAACAGACAGTACAGAAAGCCCTGCGCACCGCACAGCATGCCCAGCTGCAGCACGTACAGGCGCACGAAGCAGGCGCCGCCGGACGCCATGCCCCGCAGCACCCCGCCGGTGAGGCCCAGGCGGGCGCGCTTGACAGCCCCGAGCTGGGTGTACTGCGCCAGCTTGAGCAGGCTGCCATAGATGGTTTCGCGCGAGTGGTGGAGCAGGGGCTGCCGCAAGCGGCGCTCGCGGCGGGGCGTGGCCAGCACCGACTGTTCGTGCACCACGCCCTCGAAGCGCAGCAGGTCGGCGCGTTTGAACAGGCGCGGCACCCAGGAGGTGCTGCGCATGCGGGTCAGCGCGCGGCCGAAGGCCACCTGGGTCCAGCGCACCGCCCACACGCCGTCCTCGCCCGTGCGCAGCACCCGCTGGATTTCGTCGCGCAAGGCGGGCGTGATTTCCTCGTCGGCGTCGAGGAAGAGCACGTAGTCGCCCCGGGCGTGTTCGATCTGGCGGTTGCGCTGGGTGGCAAAGCCCTGCCAGTCGCCATAGACCCACACCTCGGCGCCCAGCTGCCGGGCGATCGCGTCCGTGCCGTCGGCGCTGCCACCGTCCACCACCAGCACCTGGTCCGCGAAACGGGCGCTCTCAATGCAGGCGGTGATGCGTTTGGCTTCGTTGAGCGTGAGGATGGCAATGGTCAGGGTTGCCATCCGCAGCCTGTCAGATCGTGCGTCACTGCGGGCAACTCAATGCCCGTGCGCGACGTGTTCACCGGCCTTGAGCCGGTAGACGGTTCCACAGTAGGGGCAACGGACCTCGCCGGTCTTGGCCACGTCCAGGTACACCTTGGGATGGCTGTTCCAGAGCTTCATGTCGGCCAGCGGGCTGGGGCAGAACACGCCGCCGTGGGCGTTGAGGTCCTTGGCGGCCAGTTCGATGGGGGCGTTGGCGGTGGCTTGGCTCATGGTGTCGTCCTCAGACCAGGGTCAGCCAGTGGGCGTACTTGGGGTTGCGCCCGTTGACGATGTCGAAGAAGGCGTTCTGGATCTTCTCGGTGATGGGGCCGCGGCTGCCGATGCCGATCTCGATGCGGTCCAGTTCGCGGATGGGGGTCACTTCGGCGGCGGTGCCGGTGAAGAAGGCTTCGTCGGCGATGTACACCTCGTCACGGGTGATGCGCTTTTGCACAATCTCCAGGCCCAGGTCCTTGGCGATGTGGAACACCGTGTTGCGGGTGATGCCGTTCAAGGCGCCGGCCGACAGGTCGGGGGTGTAGATGACGCCGTTCTTGACCACGAAGATGTTCTCGCCCGCGCCTTCGGAGACGAAGCCCGAGCTGTCCAGCAGCAGGGCCTCGTCGTAGCCCTCGTCGGTGGCTTCCATGTTGGCCAGGATGGAGTTGGTGTAGTTGCTCACCGCCTTGGCCTGCGTCATGGTGATGTTGACGTGGTGGCGGGTGTAGCTGCTGGTCTTGACGCGGATGCCACGCTTGAGGCCTTCCTCGCCGAGGTAGGCGCCCCAGGCCCAGGCGGCGACCATCAGGTGGATGGTGTTGCCCTTGGGGCTGACGCCCAGCTTCTTGTCGCCGATCCAGGTCAGCGGGCGCAGGTAGCAGCTCTCCAGCTGGTTCTCGCGCACCACGGCACACTGGGCCTCGTTGACCTGTTCCTGGGAGAAGGGAATCTTCATGCGCAGGATCTTGGCGCTGTTGAACAGGCGCTCGGTGTGCTCCTGCAAGCGGAAGATGGCCGTGCCCTTGACCGTGTTGTAGGCCCGCACGCCCTCGAAGGCGCCGCAACCGTAATGCAGGGTGTGGGTCAGCACGTGGATCTTGGCGTTGCGCCAATCGACCATCTGGCCGTCCATCCAAATCTTGCCGTCGCGGTCGGACATCGAGGGGATCACTGACATGGAAATTGCCTTTGTGTTGAGACCGCCCGAACTGGGCGCAAAACCAGCATTTTAAGGCGACACCAACCCGCCGGCGGCAGGCCGGTGGCGCCGGTTCACGGCTGGGCGCCCGCCGGCTCGGAGGGGTCGCGCCACAACTCGGCGTAGGCGGCCGAGCGTGCGCGCAGGCGGCTGGCCCAGGCCTGGGGGCCCAGTGCCTGCACCAGCGGCTGGTGCGGCCCCGCGCGACCCAGACCAAGCGCCGGGGCGGCCGGCGTGGCATCGCCAGGCCGGGCCGACAGGGCGTTCACCACCAGCGGCAGGACGTCGAAGTGGCCCATCATCGCCAGCCGTTGCGCCGGCTGGCCGGGCGCGTGCAGCACGAAGAAGACATCCTGTGAGGCGTCGTCGGAGGTCTGGCCGTGCTGACGGCGCCAGCCCGGCGCCATCAGCGGGTGGTCGCCCATCACCACCACCACCGAACGCTCCAGCAGGCCGCGGCGTTCCAGGTGCGTCAGGAAGCGTTCGACCGCGGCCAGGCTGCAGTCGAAGATGGCGTCCATCGGGTCGGGCTTGCCGCCCGCGAGGGGCGGGGCCAGCGCGCTGGGGCAGGGCATGGGTGGCATCCCGCTGGGGCCGTGGGTGTCCAGCGTGAGCAGGTTCAGGAAAAAGGGCTGTGGGTCGGCCGCGAGGCGGTCGACCACCTGCTCGGCAAAAGCCAGGGTCTGGTGGTCGTCGGCGCCCCACCAGCCGTCCGGCCACCGGTAGCCCGGCGACGCGGCGGCGATGTCTTCGCGTCCCCGCACCTCGTCGAAGCCGTGGGCCCGCAGAAAGCCGGCCTTGCCCGAAAACGCCGGATCCGCGCCGCCGACAAAGGCCGTCTGGTAGCCGGCCGCCTTGAGCAGGTCGCCCAGGCAGATGGCATCGGCCAGCGGCCGTCCCACGTCGTCGAAATTGTTCTTGCCCGCCAGGCCCAGCGGCATCAGCGGCAAGGCACACTGGCTGGCCACCATGCCGCCCAGCGTCCACTGGGTGCCGGGCAGGGTGATGAAGCGTTCGGCCGAAAGCTGCCCGTCGCGCCAGCGGTCGAGCAGGCTGCCGGGCCGGACCCGGGCGCGCTGCAGCGATTCCACATAAATCAGCACCAGGTTGCGCGGCTCGCGTGCCAGCCGTGTCGCCAGCGCTGGCAGCGGGCGGACGTAGTGTTCGGCCATCCAGTCGCCGCTGGCGGCGGGCTGGAAATAGTCGCGCAGGTTGAGCGCCTGTGCCGTGTGCCGGGTCGCCGGCACCACCAGGGCCACGGCGGCGAGCACGCCCAGTCCCAGGGCGTGGCGGCGGCCCGGGCGCCAACGGTGGAGGCCGACGGCCACCGCCGTCACGAGCAGCGCCCACAGCAGGGGCTTGAGCACGAATTCCCGCGCGGTCGAGCGCATCAGCCCCGTGGGCACGCTGCTGACATCGTCCAGCGTGGCGTGGAACAGCACCTGCTCCATGCTCACGTCGCCAAAGTTGTCGACCACCCAGTAGGGCAGCCGGAAAAAGGCCATGGCCAGCGCCGACAGCACAAACACCACCAGCAGGCGGCGCCATGGCAGCGGGCCGGTGCCCTGTCCGCCAGGACTCATGGCGTCGGGGTGGCCGGCGCCTGCGTGGCCTCGTCGGCATCCGCGCGCCGGATGGTGTGATCCAGCAGGCGGCCATCGAGAAAACGCGCGGTCACGGCCGAGCCCGCGGGATCGGTCCAGCGGAAGACTTCGGGCTGGGCGTCGGGCTCGGAGAGCATTTCGCCCAGGCTGCCGGTCATGCCGATGACCTGGGTCAGGCGTTGGCCGGGCTTGAGCTTCACATGCAGCTTGAGCGCATGGGCCACCGTGCCCTTGGGTTTGCCCGCGGCTTGCTTGAGCACCCGCATCATCTGGCTGAACTGGATGGTCATCCAGAAAGCAAGCATGCTGAAGGCCAGCAACAAGCCCATGCCGCCGTACTGCCGCCAGGCGCCCCACATGACCAGGGCCATGGCACTCCACCAGGCGATGGAGCGGGCCCGGACCGGCCAAGGATGGGAAGTCAGAATTTTTTGCATCGTGAAATAGAAAATTTTTTCGAAACAGGCCTAAAGCCTGCGCTCAAGCGTCCGATAACTGGAGGGAACGGCGGTAATCCGCTGACTGTATCCGTCCAGCAAGGAGTCCATCATGCTGACCATATCATCGATAGGTGTAGGCCCCAGGCCCCTCCAGACCCCTGCCGCCAACGCGCCGCCGGTGGCCGCTGGGCGTCCCAGTGCCAGCGTCAGCCGCGACAGTGGGGCCGCGGTGGTCCACATTCCTTCGGGCGATGGCACGGGGGTGCAATCGGCCCCATTGCCCTCCAGCCTGCCCCCGGTCACGTCGCCGGCCGAGGCCGCCAACGCCGGCCTGCCGCAGAACGCCAGGGTGCTGGCACCCAAGGAGAGCGATGGCGGCACGGTGCGCTTCAAGGGCGAGCTGCCGCCCGAGCCCAAGGCCCCGGCCCAGGAGGCGCTGGAGCGGCAAATCGAAGAGTACATCCCCAATCTGTGGAAGGCCAGCCGCGCCGCCGTCGATGCGCTGGCATCCACGTCGGACGAGCGTGGGCCGGACTTCGCACCCACGGTGTCGCCCGATGTCAGGGACTTGCCCTATGCGGCGGGCGAGGTTGGCGGCAAGCCGCCGGCCACCCCGGGCAGCCTGCTGGATCTGGAGGTCTGAGCGCGTGCCCCCTGTCTGAGGGGTCGCGCGCACCGCGGTGCACATCAGATGCGGTGCCGCACGGCGCCACCCGAGGCACGGATGCGCTCGATCAGGGCGTCCGCGATTTGCAGCAGCGGCAGCACTTCGTTCGCCGCGCCGGCCTGGATGGCCATCTTGGGCATGCCAAAAACCACGCAGCTGGCCTCGTCCTGCACATAGTTGTAGCTGCCGGCGTCCCGCATTTCCTTCATCGCGGTGGCGCCGTCCGCCCCCATGCCGGTCAGCATCACCCCGTAGGCGTTGGGCCCCAGGACCCGCGCGGCCGACTTGAACAGCACTTCCACCGAGGGCTTGTGCCGGTTGACCGGCGGCGCGTCCTCCACCACGGCCACGTAGTTGGCGCCGCTGCGGTCGATGCGGAACTGCAGGCCGCCAGGCGCGATGTAGGCGTGACCAGGCAAGATGCGTTCGCCGTCGCGGGCCTCGGTCACCGCGATGCGGCACAGGCTGTTGAGGCGGGCGGCAAAGCTGGTGGTGAAGCCCGGTGGCATGTGCTGGGTGATCACGATGGCGGGTGCGTCGGCCGGCATGCGGACCAGGATTTCCTTGATCGCCTCGGTGCCGCCGGTCGACGAGCCGATGCAGATCACTTTTTCCGTGGACAGCCGGCCGAAGGGCTTGGCCATGGGCGCGGCGGATCCCCCGGTGGCGGCTGCACCAACTGGCGCCGGGGTGCTGGTCAGGCGTCGCACCTGGGCCTTGCTGGCGATGCGCAGCTTCTCGACGATTTCGTCACCCAGTTCGCGCAGTCCGGACGAGACGCCAATGCGTGGCTTGGCCACGAAGTCCACCGCCCCCATCTCCAGCGCCCGCATGGTGACCTCGGCCCCCTTTTCGGTCAGGGTGGAGACCATCAAGACCGGCATGGGCCGCAGCTTCATGAGGCGAGACAGGAATTCCAGCCCATCCATCTTGGGCATTTCGACGTCCAGGGTGATGACGTCCGGGTTCAGCTCGCGGATCATTTCCCGCGCGGCCAGCGGGTCGTTGGCCGTGCCGATGCACACCATGTCGGGCTGGCGGTTGATGATTTCGGCCAGCAGGCTGCGCACCAGGGCCGAATCGTCCACCACCACCACTTTGATCTTGCTCATGTCAGTATTGGATACAGGGCCTCTCGGAGCGCGGACACGCCACGGAGCAGGCCCTAGAACAGGTCGACCGAGCCGCCCGCGGTGGACTGCACGACCGTGGCGGCGTTGCCGGCGCGCTCCTGGCTTTCGAGTTTGTCGGGATGCGAGTGTGCCAGCCGTTTGACCATGGCCTTGCCGGTCACCGGGAAAAACACCACCTTTCGCGGGTAGATGTCCAGCACGTCCTTGGAGACGATGGGAATGCGCTCGGTCTGCAGGTAGTCCATCACGAACTTGGTGTTGCGCTCGCCCACGTTCATGGTGGTGAAGCTGGCGATCACCTGGCCACCGCCAAACACCTTGGCCTGCATGTTCTCGCGCCGCGCGCCCAGCTTGATCATTTCGTTGATCAGCAGCTCCATGGCGTAGGAGCCGTAGCGCCCCGAGGCGTCCAGCGGCGTGCCTTCGGGCAGCATGAAGTGGTTCATGCCGCCGATGCGGCGCTGCGAGTCCCAGATGCAGGCCGCGATGCACGACCCCAGCACGGTCATGATGACGATGCCTTCCTGCGACACGAAGTACTCTCCCGGCAGGATCTTGACGGCGTTGGTCTGGAAATGGTGGTCCTGGAAGAAGAACGAGGCCTCGCCCGGCTTGCGCGGTGCCGCCTTGAGCGTCTGCAGGTGGGCTGCGGTGTGGTGCATGTGGGCGCCCGGTTCTAGACTTTTTCGTAAACGGTCTTGCCGCGCAGGGCAAAGAGGGTGCGGGCGTCGCTGAAATTCTCGGCATGGCCCACGAACAACGTGCCGTGGTCCTTCATCACGCGGTGGATGCGGGCCAGCACCTGGCGCTGCGTGGCGGCGTCGAAGTAGATCATCACGTTGCGGCAGAACACGACGTCGAACTGCTCCTTGAGCGGCCAGTTGTCGTGGATCAGGTTGAGCGAGAAGAAGTCGATGTGACGCTGCAGTTCCGGCTTGACACGCGCGAAGCCCGCGTTGGCACCCTTGCCCTTGAGGAAGTACTTCTGCATCTGCGCCGTGCTCAGGCCCTTCATGCCTTCGAGCTTGTAGACGCCGCGCGCCGCGGTGTTGAGCACCTTGGTGTCGATGTCGCTGGCGTGGATGCGAAAGCGCCCTTCGCTGCCCAGCGCCTCGGCAAAGGTGATGGCGATGGAGTAGGGCTCCTCGCCGGTGGACGCCGCGCTGCACCAGACCTTCCACTCGTGGGTGGGCGGCTTGGAGCGGATCAGCTTGTCCAGTTCGATGAAGTGGTGGTTCTCGCGGAAGAAGGAGGTCAGGTTGGTCGTCAGGGCGTTGACGAATTCCTGCCATTCCGGGCTGCTGCCCTGCTGCTCCAGCACGTCCAGGTAGCTCTTGAAGCTGTTGTGGCCGGTCTCGCGCAGGCGGCGCGAGACGCGGCTGTAGACCATGGCGTGTTTGCCATCGTGCAGGCTGATGCCGGCGTGTTTGTAGATCAGGCCCTTGATGCGGGTGAAGTCGGCATTGGTCCAGACGAATTCGCGCCCTTGCGCGACCGGTCCGGTGTCGTCGTCTTCAGCCATGTCGTGTGTCCGTGTCCGGGTGGCGTGCGGTCATTGGCGGGTGCGGCGCACCAGCCCCGAGGTGTCCAGGATGAGCGCCACGCGGCCATCGCCCAGGATGGTGGCGCCCGAGATGTTCTGCACCTTGCGGTAGTTGGATTCCAGGTTCTTGATCACCACCTGCTGCTGGCCCAGCAGTTCGTCCACCATCAGCGCCACGCGCATGCCGTCGGACTCGACCACCACCATCAGCGAGTTGGCGCCGCTGCCTTCGCCGTTGCGCGGCACCTGGAAAATGCGGTCGATCTCGATCACCGGCATGTATTCCTCGCGCACCTTCACCAGTTGCGCGTCTTGCGCCACGGTGTTGATGTCGCCGGCCTTGACCTGGAAGGACTCGACCACCGAGGCCAGTGGCAGGATGTAGACCTCGTCGCCGACGCGCACCGACATGCCGTCCATGATGGCCAGCGTCAGCGGCAGGCGCACCTTCACGCTCATGCCATAGCCCTCGGAGGTGTCGATGTCCACCGTGCCGCCGAGCGAGGCGATGTTTTTCTTGACCACGTCCATGCCCACGCCGCGGCCCGACACGTCGGTCACCTGTTCGGCGGTGGAGAAGCCGGGCGCGAAGATCAGTTGCCAGACCTCGCTGTCCGACATGTTGTCCGGCGCCTCGATGCCCCGCTCGCGGGCCTTGTTGATCAGCTTCTGGCGGTTCAGGCCCTTGCCGTCGTCGCGCACCTCGATCAGGATGGAGCCGCCCTGGTGCGAGGCCGACAGCGTGATGGTGCCCGTCTCGGGTTTGCCGGCCAGCAGGCGGTCGGCCGGCATCTCGATGCCGTGGTCGCAGCTGTTGCGGATCAGGTGGGTCAGCGGGTCGGTGATCTTCTCCACCAGGCCCTTGTCCAGCTCGGTCGCTTCGCCGACCGTGACGAACTCCACCTTCTTGCCCAGCTTGCTGGCGAGGTCGCGCAGCATGCGCGGGAAGCGGCTGAACACCACCGACATCGGGATCATGCGGATCGACATCACCGATTCCTGCAGGTCGCGGGTGTTGCGTTCCAGGTCGGCCAGGCCGGCCAGCAGTTGCTGGTTGATCGAGGGATCGAGGATGCGGCTGTTCTGTGCCAGCATGGCCTGGGTGATGACGAGTTCGCCGACCTGGTTGATCAACTGATCGATCTTGCTCACCGACACGCGCAGCGTGGTGGTCTCCAGCGTGGCGGCCGCGGCCGGCTTGGCCCCCGCACGGCCGCCCTTGGCGTCGGCCGCGCCGGTGGCGGCCTGGATGGCGGCCTCGTGGGCGGCGGTGTGGCTTTCGTGCGTGTGCGGGTTGCCGGGCGCCCCTGCGAACAGGCCATAGCCCTGGATCAGGTCGTCGTTGCGGGTGACCTCGCCGGAATCGGAGCGGCTGTGGTCGGCGATCGGGCTGCCCGGTGCGCCGGCATACAGGCCATAGCCTTGTTCGATGTCGCCGCTGGGCGGGCGCTCGGAAATCGGGATCAGGCTCTGGCTGACAAACGCCGCCGGCGCGGGCGCAGGCGCCGGGGCGACGTCCAGCGGTTCCAGCTTGATCTTGTCCTTGGACACATGGAAGGCGAACAGGTCCAGCAGGTCGTCGTTGCTGCTGGCCGTGGATATCTCGAACACTTTGTGCTGGTTGTCGAAGGACTCGCCTTCGACCGTGCCCAGGCCCGCGATGTCGCGGAACAGTTCCTTGATCGGATCGGCCTCGTCGGCCTGGTCCAGCGGGCCGATGGTGGCCTTCATCCGGCGTTGGCCCGTGCCGGCAGCGGGGGCCGGAGCGGGCGCGGCCGCAGGTGGTGGAGGCGGCGGCGGGGCCTTGGCCGGCGCCGGCGCGGCGCCACCGCCGCTGGCCAGCACGCGGATGCGGGCGACCAGATCGCCCGTTTCCACCGGCGCCGCGTCCAGGCCCTGGTGGCGCGCCAGCAGGCCCTTGAGCACATCCGACGCTTCCAGCAGCACGTCCACCATGGGCGAGGTCAGGGTCAGCTCGTGGCGGCGCAGCTTGTCCAGCAAGGACTCCATCTGGTGCGTCATCTCGGCCACATCCTCGAAGCCGAAGGTGGCCGCGCCGCCCTTGATGGAGTGCGCACAACGGAAGATCGCGTTGAGTTCTTCGTCGTCGGGATTCTCGACGTCCAGCTCGAGCAGTTGCTGCTCCATCGTTTCCAGGTTTTCACCAGCTTCCTCAAAGAAGATCTGGTAGAACTGGGTCAAGTCAAAGCTGTCGTCTTTTTTGTCTTCTGTCATGGCGTTCGCACCGTGGGCTGTGGACGGAGGGCGGTGTGCCGTTCAGCGGATCACCTTGTTGATGACCTCGATGAGGCGGTGCGGATCGAAGGGTTTGACCAGCCAGCCGGTGGCGCCGGCCTGGCGCCCGGCCTGCTTCATCTGGTCGCTGGATTCGGTGGTCAGGATCAGGATGGGCGTGCTCTTGAATTTGGGGTGCTCGCGCAGCTTGCGCGTCAGGCCCAGACCGTCCATGCGGGGCATGTTCTGGTCGGTCAGCACCAAATCAAAATGCTGCGCCTGGGCTTTTTCGTAGGCGTCCTGGCCGTCCACGGCCTCCACCACCTTGAAGCCGGCCCCCACCAGGGTGAACGACACCATTTTGCGCATCGAAGCGGAATCGTCGACCGCCAGAATTGAGTGCATGAAAAACCTCGTTCTCGAAAATTAAAACAGCTCGATCGAGCCCGCATCCATCTCACTCTGGGTGACGGGATTGGGTCGTTCGGGCAAACACGTTTCGACCACGCCGATCTCGTCCTCTTCCAGCTCCATGGCTTCCTCGGCGAGTTTGTAGGCGCAGCCCTTGAGCACCTTGCCGGTGTGGACCAGCAGCTGGGTGGCCATGTCGTGGAATTGCAATTCGGTCACCGCCAGATGCAATGCCTGACCGATCTGCCGCGTTTCATCGTTGTCGCCATGCAGCGCCAGCAGGGCCTCGTTGGCGGCATTGAATCGTTCCAGCAGGTTGCCCGTGGCATGGTCCAGCAGGCCTTCGAGGCGCTTGAGGTCGTTCATCGCGACCAGCAGCGAATCTTGCAGATCGGCCACTGCCGACAAGCTGAGCGCCACCGTCGGCTCGGTGGAACGGTCCGGCATGGGCTCGAAGTGCGGCACATCGTCCGCCCGTGCCCAACGGCGTCTATCCTCGTGAGGGGAGGAGGCAGGTTCCATGGCGTGTTCAGTTGTATGGTGGGTTTGTACCAGACACGTCGTTGGGGCGAGCGGTCAAATTCGCGCCGCCTTGACTGCCATCAAATGCGCAGTTGATTTGAAAATAATCTTCATAATGAATGCCTCCCCTCTGCCTATCGGTCGTTATTTTGAATTTCTTTAGCATACTCCACCTTGAGGACAGCCTCGCCGACCACGAGTTGGTCGTTCATATTCTGGAGCGCAGTGGGGGGCATTTCAAGCTTTTTCACGTTGATACCCTGGCCGACTTTGAAACCGCCTTGCGGGGCGGCGGCATCGACCTGGTGCTGGCCGACTACCACTTGGCGGGTTTCTCCGGCCTGGAGGCCTGGGATCTGATGCGTGGCCTGGGACAGGATCTGCCTTTTATCCTGGTGTCAGGTGCCATTGGCGAGGCGGTGGTGGCCGACGCGATGGTGCGTGGTGTCAGCGATTACGTCGACAAGAACCGCCTCAACCGCCTGCCCATGGTGGTGCAGCGCGCGCTGGAGCACCACCGCATCAAATGCGAGCGGCAGCAGGCGGCCGACGAACTCGCGGTGTCGCGGCAGCGCCTGGCGGAGCTGACCGAACACCTGCAAAGCAGCATCGAACGCGAACGTGCCGACATCGCGCGTGAAATCCACGATGACATCGGCGGCTCGCTGATCGCCATCCGGCTCGACCTGGCCTGGCTCGGGCGCCATTCGACCGACGAAGCGACACGTTCGCACGTGGACGCGGCGCAGGCCATGGTGACCCATGCGCTGGGCGCCAGCCAGCGCATCATGCGCAACCTGCGCCCGGCGGTGCTGGACCAGGGGCTGATCGCGGCCATGGAGTGGCTGGTGCGAAGTTTCACCGAGCGCACCGGCATCCGCACCACCCTCAGACACGCGGGCGACATGCCGCGCCTGCCGCGGGAGGTGGAACTGGTGGCCTACCGCACCGCGCAGGAGGCCCTGACCAACATCGCCAAACACGCCGGTGCCACCGAGGTGCGGCTGGAGCTCAGCGACCTGGAGGGCCACCTGACGCTGGAGGTCAGCGACAACGGACAGGGCGCCGACGCCCAGGCGCTGGCCAAGGACAATGCCTTCGGGTTGATGGGCTTGCGCGAGCGGGCGCTGACCGTGGGCGGCTGGCTGGATGTGGCCAGTGCCGGGACCGGCAAGGGTTTGGCGCTGGTGTTGTCGGTGCCGCTGGACGGCGTGGCACCCGACGCAAGCGACAGTGAAACGGGAGATGAATCATGATCAAGGTCGTGTTGTGTGACGACCACGCGGTGGTGCGGCGGGGTATCCGCGACACCCTGAGCGAGGCCACCGACGTGCAGGTGGTGGGCGAGGCCGACAGCTATGCGTCCTTGCGCGAGGTGTTGCGCAAGCAGGCTTGCGACGTGTTGCTGCTCGACGTCAACCTGCCGGGGCGCAGCGGACTGGAGATCCTGGCCTCGCTGGCCGAGCAGGGGCCACCGGTCAAGTCGCTGATGGTGTCCATGTACCCCGAGGACCAGTACGCCATCCGCTGCCTGAAGGCCGGCGCCGTGGGCTACCTCAACAAGGCGGGTGATCCGGCCGAGCTGCTGGTGGCCGTTCGGACCGCGGCCCAGGGCCGCAAGTACATCACGCCGCAGATCGCCGAGATGCTGGCCAACAACCTGTCGGCACCCGAGCAGACCGAACTGCACGCCAGCCTGTCCGAACGCGAGCTGCAGACCCTGCAGAAGATCGCCTCGGGGCGCAAGCTCTCGCAGATCGCCGAAGAACTCATGCTCAGTCCCAAGACGGTGAGCGTCTACCGCGCGCGCGTGCTGGAAAAACTGGCCCTGACCAACAACGCCGAGCTCACGGTCTATGCAATAAGGAACGGACTGGTTTGACGGGAGGCTGAGGGCGAGGTTTCGCCGCCGGGCCGCCCCAAGGCGAAACAGCCCCCTCGGGGGGCAGCGACCCGCGCAGCGGCGGAGCGTGGGGGCGACATCTCACCTGCCGACGAAGGTTTCCGAGACGACCCGCATCAGGCCCATCACCGGCCCGTCCAGCAGCGGCAGCGTGATGGCGATGCCGATCAGGCCCACCGAGAGGGTGAGCGGGAAACCGATGGCGAACACGTTCATCTGCGGCGCGATGCGCGAGATGATGCCCAGCGCCACGTTGACGAACAGCAGCATGCCGATCATGGGCAGGGCAATCCACAGCCCATAGGTGAAGATGATGGCGCCCAACTCGTGCAGGCGCAGGGTGCGCAGCGACTCCAGCGCGTGGCCGCCGATGGGAAAGGTGGTGAAGCTGGCCTGCACCGCCTGGACCAGCATCAGGTGGCCGTTGAGGACGACGAACAGCATCATGGACATGTTGCCGAAGAAGCGTCCGGTCGCGCTGGTCTGCGCGTTGGTGGTGGGGTCGAAGAAGCCGGAGAAGTTCAGGCCCATCTGCAGGCCGATGATTTCACCGGCCATTTCCACCGCGGCGAACACGATGCGCACCGCCAAACCGATGGCCAGGCCGATGGCCACCTGCTGCACGGCGGCGCCAAAGGCGCCCGGTCCGTTGAGCGATATGACCTGCTGTGGCGGCAGCCCGGGCTGCAGGCACAGCGCGATCACCAGCGCCAGGCCCACCTTGGTGCGGGTGGGCACGCTGCGCGACGAAAAGATGGGCGCGCTGCCAAACACCGCCAGTACCCGCAGGAAAGGCCAGAAGATGGGCGACACCCAGGCCATGAGCTGGGCTTCGCTGAAGGTGACCATGTTCAGATCGCGTAGTCGGGTATCGAGAGCAGGGTCCGGCGGATGAATTCCACCAGCGTGGTCAGCATCCACGGCCCCATCAACGCGAACACCGCCACCGCAGCGATGAGCTTGGGCACGAAGGACAGGGTGGACTCGTTGATCTGTGTCAGCGCCTGAAACAGGCTGATGACCAGGCCCACCACGAGCACCGTGCCCAGCACGGGCGCTGCCACCATGAGCAGCATGAAGAGGGCGTTCTGCCCGATCGTGAGGACGGCTTGTGGGTCCATTTCAGTGATCCTGGCGTGAAGGGCGGGTTTCGCCGCCGGGCCGCCCCAAGGCGAAACAGCCCCACGGGCACGCAAGGCGCGGCTTTCCCGCGCGTGGGGCAGCGACCTGTGCAGCAGCGGTGGAGCGTGGGGGCCTCATACAGCGAAGCTGGCGGCCAAGGAGCCGATCAGCAGGTTCCAGCCGTCGGCCAGCACAAAGAGCATGAGCTTGAAGGGCAGGGCGACCAGCACCGGCGACAACATCATCATGCCCAGCGACATCAGGATGCTGGCGACCACCATGTCGATCACCAGAAAGGGGATGAAGATCATGAAGCCGATCTGGAAGGCGGTCTTGAGTTCGCTGATCACGAAGGCCGGCACCAGCACGCGGAAGGGCGCGGTGTCCACCGTGGTGCCGCTGGGCAGCTTGCCCAGCTTGGCGAACAGCTCGAAGTCCGACTGCCGGGTCTGGCGCTTCATGAAGTCGCGCATGGGCACCTCGGCGCGTTCGAGCGCCTGGTTGAAGCTGATGGTGTTGGTGCTGTAGGGCTGGTAGGCGTCCTGGTAGACCCGGTCCAGCGTCGGCCCCATGACGAAGAAGGTGAGGAACAGCGACAGGCCGACAATCACCTGGTTGGGTGGCGAGGCCTGCGTGCCCAGCGCCTGGCGCAGCAGCGAGAGCACGATGACGATGCGGGTGAAGCCGGTCATCATGAGCAGCACCGCCGGCAGGAAGGACAGGGCGGTGAAGAACAGCAGGGTCTGGATGGGCACCGAATAGGTGGTGCCGCCCGAGCCCTGACCCACCACCAGCGGGAGCTGCCCGGCAGGCGGCGACTGTGCCCAGCCCAGGATTGGCATGGCCGTGGCCAGCAAGAGGACCCAGCGCCAGTGGCGCGCGATGAGCAAGGCCGGCCTCATGGCGCGGGCGGCGCCTGGCGCGCGGCCACCGTGCCGTAGCTGGGCGTGGCCGGGGTGGTGCTGTGCAGGGTGGTGATCTGTCCGGGCGTGACGCCCACGGTCAGCAGGTGCCTGGCCTGGCTGCCGGGTTCGGTCAGTTCCAGCACCAGCACGCGCTGCTGCGGCCCCACGGCCAGTGAACTGATGACCCGGATCGCCTGCGCATCCGGTGTGCCGCCAATGGCGTAGCGCTGGCGCAGCCACTTCACGCCCCAGGCCGCCAGCACCAGCAGGCCCAGCAGCAGCAGGGCCGGGGTGAAGGAGGGCATGGTGTCGGGCGTCATTCACCAACTCCCGCAAGGGCATTGACAACGGGCGTTTCGCCGACGGGCCGCCCCAAGGCGAAACAGCCCCCTTGGGGGGCAGCGACCCGCGCAGCGGTGGAGCGTGGGGGTTTCATGTCTTGCTGACCCGGCGCAGGCGTTCTGAGGGTGTGACGATGTCGGTCAGGCGGATGCCGAACTTCTCGTTCACCACCACCACTTCGCCCTGGGCGATGAGGTAGCCGTTGACCAGCACGTCCATGGGCTCGCCGGCCAGCGCATCGAGCTCCACGATGGAGCCCTGGCCCAGCTGCAGGATGTACTTGATCGGCACCTTGGTCCGGCCCAGTTCGACCGAGAGCTGGACCGGGATGTCCAGCACCATGCTGATGTCGTTGTTGGCGTTGACGTTCGCGCTCTCCGCGCTGTCGAAGTGGGGTGCCCCGGTGGCGAAGTCTCCACTCATGCCGGCGCTGGACTGCTCCTGCAGCGCCTGCGCCCAGTCATCGGTCACGTCGTCGTCTTTGGGATCGTTTTCATTTGTCATAGGATTCTCCGGTCCACGACTTGTCTGGCGCGCGCAGCATCTGCTCGACCTTGAGTGCGTACTTGCCGTTGTGGGTGCCGTACTGGCATTTGACAATGGGCACGCCGTCGATGTGCGCCTCGATCAGGTTGTCGCGTTCGAGTTCGATGAAGTCCCCGACCTTGAGGGCCAGCAACTGCTCGACGGTGGCGTCGGCGTGGGCGAGTTGCGCGACCAGTTCGACCTCGGCCGCCTGGATCTCGTGGCTCAACAGCTTGACCCAGCGGCGGTCCACCTCGATCGCATCGCCCTGCACCGAGGAATACAACACGTCGCGGATGGGTTCCAGCGTGGCGTAGGGGATGCACATGTGCAGCGAGCCGGTGAGGTCGCCGATTTCCAGCGTGAAGCTGGTCGACACCACGATCTCGCTGGGTGTGGCGATGGTGGCGAACTGGGGCTGCATCTCGGAGCGTTGGTAGGCCAGCTCCAGCGGGTACACGCCCTTCCAGGCCTTCTTGTATTCCTCGGAGACCACCTCCACCAGCCGGTTGATCACACGCTGTTCGGTGGGCGAGAAGTCCCGGCCCTCGATGCGGGTGTGGAACTTGCCGGTACCGCCGAAGAGGCTGTCGATGACGCCGAACAGCAGCGTCGGCTCGCACACGATCAGGCCGTTGCCCCGCAGCGGGCGGATGGCCACGATGTTGAAGTTGGTCGGCACCACCAGCTCGCGCAGGAAGGCGCTGTACTTCTGCACCGCCACCGTGCCGACCGAAATCTCGGGGCTGCGGCGGATGAAATTGAACAGGCCCACGCGCAGGTTGCGCGCGAAGCGTTCGTTGATGACCTCCATGGTGGGCATGCGCCCACGCACGATGCGTTCCTGGCTGGAGAGGTCGTAGCTGCGCACCGCGCCGGTGGGCACTTCTTCCTTGGCGAGCTTCTGGCTCTCGCCGGTGACGCCCTCCAACAGGGCATCGATTTCGTCCTGGGAAAGGAACGACTCGCTCATGGCTACTGAACAATGAAGCTGGAAAACAACACGGCCTGGATCGGACTGGGCTTCTTGCCTTCATAGCCGAGCTGGCGCGACACCTCGGCGATGATGTCGTTGGCCAGTTGTTCCTTGCCCTGCACCTGCAACAGCTCTTCGGTGGTGCGCTGCGACAGCAGCAGCAGGATGCCGTTGCGTATGCTGGGCATGAAGGCCTTGACGGCATCGCCCGTTTTCACGTTGTCCACCTGCAGCGTGATACCCACCTGCGCGAAACGGTTGCCGCCCGGATCGGCCAGGTTGATCACCATGTTCTCCAGGGGCAGGAAGGTGGGGGGGGACTTGAGGTCCACGTGGGCCTTGGCGGGCGCGGCTTCACCGCCTTCCTCTTCGCCACCTTTTTTCTTCATCAGGAAGAAGGCCGCGCCACCACCGGCCACCACCAGCAGGATCACCACCGCAAGGATGATGATCAGCATCTTCTTGCCCTTCTTGGGGGCGGCTTCGCCTTCGGCGGCGGGGGCTTTGGTGGCCATGGGGGTTTTTTCCGGTGGGTGTTTCGCGGAGGTCAGGCGCTGCGGGCGGCGCCGACCGTGTGGCCACGATTATCACGGCACGCTGGCCGGGTGCTGGCGCTCACGCGGGTGGCGGTGCACATGGTCGTCAGGCGTAGGCGTCGAGCACCGCGTTGCTGGTCCAGTGGACCATGCGCCCCGGCGGCGGCGCCACTTCGGTGCCTCGGCCATTGGCCGCGCCTTGCATGCCCAGACCTCGGCCTGACGACTGCGAACCGTCCTGGGACGTCTGGCCATGGGGGTGCTGGCCGCCCGAGGCCTGCGCGTCGACCGACAGACTGGCCAGTTCGATGCCATTTTGGCCCAGCACCGCGCGCAAGGCGTCGGTGCCGTTTTGCGCGATCGCGGCACGGGTCTGTTCATTGTTGGTCAGGAACTCCAGGTGGGCCTGGCCGTCACGCAGCAGCACGCGCACGTCCATCGCATCGCCCTGGGCGCCGTGCACCGTCAATTGGGCCTGGCTCACCCCCTTGCCCAGCCAATAGCTGACCTGCTGGCCAATCTTGTCCATGGCCTTGTTCCAGGCGTTCTGCCAGGTCTCGGCCGGTGCCTGGGGCGCTTCGGCGGTGGTGGCGGCGTCGCGCTCGGTGCGCTGTTCGTTGGCCAGCGCGCCCACTTCGGCGGCGGCACCTTCGCCACCGCCGCCGGCCGCACCCTGACTGTCCACCGAGGCCGTGGCGCTGAGGGTGACGTCGTCCGATACGTCCATGGCGTCTTCGAGGGCCGCCGCCAGCGCGGTGGCCAGGCTGTTGCCTACCGTGCCGACGCTGCCGTCGCCGGGGGCTGCGCCCAGCGGCGCCAGACCCGAGGTGTCGGTTGCCTGCTGGGTGTCGCTGGTGCTGGCCGCATCCGCGGCGCCGGCCTGAACCGCGCGTGCGGACGTTGTTTCGCGTGCCGCCAGGGTCAGGGTGGACATGCCGCCGCGTGCGCCCCGGCCCGGCGGGCGGGCACGGCCGTCGGTGTCGTCGCTGGCGCGTGCACCGTCGTCGCTGCCGTGGTCGTCCGGAGTCTTCACCCGGGGGCCGTCGACCAGGCCGCTGGCGCCCTGGAGGTTGTCGAGGCCGTGGCTGGCGTCATCACTGCCTTGGTCGTTGTCCTGGGTCGTGGGCTTTTTGCGGGCCTCGGACAAGGACTCGGGCGTGGCGCTGTCCGCCGCCGCCGCGAGCATGTTGGCAAAAACCTTGCTGTCACCCGAACCCCGGCGCGCCTGGTGGCTGTTGCCACTGGCGACGCGGTCCTGCTGGGCGGTGCTGCTGGTTGCGCTGGTGCTGCCGACGGTACTCATTTCACGGTCTCCAGTTTTGCGCGAGCTGCTGGCGCCGGTGCACGTTGGCCGCCATCTCATCGTTGCGTTTCTGATCCTGGCGTTCCAGGTGCTGCTGCTGTTCCATTCGCTTGCGCTCCACGTACTTGCTCAAGGAGGCCAATTCGCGCTCGGCCAGGTGCACCACCTGTTCGCAACGCGCCACTTCGGCCACGAGCTTGGCAATCACATCGTCCTGAAACCGGACTGCTTCATCAATGCGTGCCATGAACTGCCGATGATGGTGCAAGAGCTGCGGCGTGACGCCTTGACTAGCGCGGTGTTTCCAGCGCATTTCTGCTTCGACCGAATAGTCCTGCAGCTGGCGCAGCTGCTGTTCGGCGTGGTCCTGCGCCTGGCGCGCCTGTCCCAGCGCGCGCAAGGCGTCGTCGCGGCGCATGGTGTTGACCTCCACCACCCGGTCGAAACTGTCGAGGTTTGCCATGTTTTAGCCCCGGACGCCTGCCGTCTTGCGGCCACGGCCAGCGGGTTCGTCGCCCAGGGTCTCGGTGAGTTGCGCCACGCTGGCGTCGAAGGTGGCCTGCTCCTGCATGCCCTGCATCAGGAACTTCTGCATGGCAGGGAACAGGACGATGGCCTTGTCGGTTTCGGGATCGCTGCCGGCCGCGTAGGCCCCGAGCTGGATCAGGTCGCGGGCCTTCTGGTAGCGCGAGTAGTACTGTCGGAAGCGCCGTGCCGCGTCGAAGTGCTGCGGCGTGACAACGTTGTGCATCACCCGCGAGGCCGAGGCCTCGACGTCGATGGCGGGGTAAACCCCCGATTCGGCCAGGGCACGTGAGAGCACGAAGTGGCCGTCCAGGATGGCCCGGGCGGCGTCGGCAATGGGGTCCTGCTGGTCGTCGCCTTCCGACAGCACGGTGTAGAAGGCGGTGATCGAGCCCTTGCCGTCCGGTCCGTTGCCGCTGCGCTCCACCAGCTGGGGCAGCTTGGCGAAACACGAGGGCGGATAACCCTTGGTGGCCGGCGGCTCGCCGATGGCCAGCGCGATTTCGCGCTGCGCCATCGCGTAGCGGCTCAGCGAGTCCATCAGCAGCAGCACGTCCAGGCCCTCATCGCGGAAGTTCTCGGCAATGGCGGTCGCGTAGTTGGCGCCCTGCATGCGCACCAGGGGGGGCGCGTCGGCGGGGGCCGCCACCACCACCGCGCGCTGGCGGTCCTTGGGGCCCAGGATGTCCTCGATGAATTCCTTGACCTCGCGGCCCCGTTCGCCGATGAGCCCGACCACGATCACGTCGGCCTTGGTGAAGCGCGCCATCATGCCCAGCAGCACGCTCTTGCCCACGCCCGAGCCGGCGAACAGGCCCAGGCGCTGGCCCCGGCCCACCGTCAGTAGCGCGTTGATGGTGCGCACACCGGTGTCCAGCGCCTGGCGCACCGGCGCGCGGTCCATCGAGTTGATGGGCGTGCGCTCGATCGGCAGCACATTGATCTGCTTGAGCGGGCCCATGTGGTCCAGCGGGTGACCGTGCGAATCGACGACGCGTCCCAGCAGGCCACGGCCCAAGGGCAGGCGCAGCACGCCACGGTCGTTGGTGGGCAGGGCGCGCACCTCCTGGTCCAGGCGGGGCTGCGGACGGTAGGGCGCCAGGGGTTTGACCAGCGCGCCGCTGGACAGGCCCTGCACGTCGCCGGCCGGCATCAGGAAGGCGCGGTCGTTGGCGAAGCCCACCACTTCGGCCAGCACTTGGTTGTCGGGGCCGCCGTCGATCAGGCACTGCGAGCCCACCGGGACGCGCAGGCCCTGGGCTTCCAGCACCAGACCCGCCAGCCGGGTCAGTCGGCCACTGACTTCCAGCGGCGTGTGCTGGCTGGCATAGATGTGGGCCAGGCGCAGGAAATTGTCCCAGCGTTCCGGCGCGGCATGGGGAGGCCGGGGCTCAGTCATCGCTTCGCTCCGGGGTGTGCCAGTCGGCTTTCATGCCGATGTTGGCCACGGCGCGCGCCCAGCGCTTTTCGATGCTCGCGTCAACGGTGCAGGCGACGGTTTCCACCACACACCCACCGGCGCTGAGCTTGTCGTTCGCCACGAACATCACCTTGCCTGCCTCGGTCCACTCACCCAGGTGGTTCTGCATCAGGGCCAAGTCCATGGGGTTGAGGCGCACGGTGCGCTGCAGGTGGTCGTCCACCGTCTGCGACAGCGCCTCGGCGATCACCGCCTTGAGCACATCCTGCGGCTGGGTCAGTTCGCCGCGCACCACCTGGCGCGCCAGGTCGCAGGCCAACTGCAGCAGCTGGTCGGCCAGGCGTTCGTCGGCGTGCTGCAGTTCCAGTTCGGCGTTCTTGAGCAGCAGGCCCAGGCGGCGGGCGGCGTCCTCGGCCGTGCGGCGCAGCGGAGCGTCCAGCGCCTCGCGGGTGGCTTTTTCACCGGCTTGCCGGCCCTGCTCGAAACCTTCCTCGAAAGCCTGCTGGCGCAGCAGCTCCAAGTCGGGGGCAGGCAGTTCAGGTGTCGATGGTTCCGGCTCGGGTTCCTCGACCTTGCCCTTGGGCGGCCTGCCGTCCATGGACTGAAACTCCCAGGCCGCCACGACCTGCACTTCTTCGCGCGGGATGAAGCGGTGGTAAGGCGAGTTCTTGGTGTTAGACGAAGCTGTCATCGCCACCTCCGGCCAGCATGATCTGGCCCTCGTCTGACAGGCGCCGCACCAGCTTGAGGATGTCCTTCTGTTGTGCCTCGACCTCGGACAGGCGCACTGGCCCGCGTGTCTCCAGGTCTTCGCGCAGGCTCTCCGCCGCTCGCGAGGACATGTTGGAGAGGATTTTTTCCTTGAGCTCGCCGCTGGCGCCCTTGAGCGCGATGACCAGGGTGTCGGACGACACCTCCTTGAGCACCAGCTGCACCGCCTTGTTGTCGAGCTTGAGCAGGTCCTCGAAGGTGAACATCTTGTCCATGATCTTCTGGGCCAGATCGCCGTCGTTCTCGCGGATGGAGTCGATCACGCTGGCTTCCAGGCTGGTGCCCATGAGGTTGATGATCTCGGCCGCTGCCTTGACGCCACCCAGCGAGCTCTTGCGGATCTTGTCGCCACCGGCCAGCACCTTGTAGAGCACCTCGTTGAGGTCTTTCAGCGCCGCCGGCTGGATGCCTTCGAGGGTGGCGATGCGCAGCATCACCTCATTGCGGGTGCGCTCGGTGAAGTTCTTGAGCACGCCGGCGGACTGTTCAAAATCCAGGTGCACCAGGATGGCGGCCAGGATCTGCGGGTGCTCGTTGCGCAGCAGTTCGGCCACCGACAATGGGTCCATCCACTTCAGGCTTTCGATGCCGGAGACGTCGCCGCCCTGCAGGATGCGGTCGATCAGCAGCGAGGCCTTGTCGTCGCCCAGGGCGCGCTTGAGCACCGCCCGCACGTAGTTGTCGGTGTCGGACACCAGCAGGCTCTGCGAGGCCGCCTCGTGGGTGAACTTCTCCACCACCTGATCCACCTTGTCCTTGGTCACCGCGCGCATGCGGGCGATCGTCTCGCCCAGGCGCTGGACCTCCTTGGGCGAGAGGTGCTTGAACACCTCGGCCGCTTCCTCTTCGCCCAGCGACATGAGGAAGATGGCGGCGTCCTGCAAACCTTGTTCGGTGTCCATGGAAAGGGGGCTGTGTGCGCTGTCGGTGGGTAAGGATCGGGCTCAGGTCGGCGCCACCGCACCGCTGCTTTCGCCGTTGACCCAATTCTTGATGATATTGGCGACCGCGACCGGATTTTCCTTCGCGAGGCGACGGGCGTCTTCCAGGCGCAGCACCTCGGGGGCATCGGCGCTGACCGTGGGCGGCAGCAGGCCGGGGCGCTCCGGCGCTTCGTCCAGCATCGCCTCGAGCTGCGAGCCGGCGGCGCCGCTCGCGCCAGCGCCTTCGGAGGCCAGGCGCGCCTGGGACGGGCGGCGCATGTCGCGCAGCGCCGGGCGGATCACGCCCATGAAGATCACCAGCCCGAGCAGGACCATGCCGACCGGCCAGGCCAGGCTCTGCGCCAGGTCGCGGTTGTCGGAGGCCTTCCACCAGGGCACATCACTGACGGGGCTCTTGGCGCGGCTGAAGGGCGAATTCATCAGATTGACCGAGTCGCCGCGGTCCTGGCTGAAGCCAATGGCCTCGCGTACCAGCGCGGTCATCTGCTCAACCTGAGCCGCGGGCAGGGCCTCGGTGCTGGTGTTGCCCTTGGCGTCGGTCACGGTGCGGTGGTTGACCACCACGGCGGCGCTCAGGCGGCGCACATTGCCGGTGGCGCCCCGGGTCACACGCACGGTCTTGTCCACCTCGTAGTTGGTGACCTGTTCCCGGCGCTTGAGGCCGGTGCTGGCCGCCGTGGCGCCGTTGGCCGCCGTCACGCCCACGGCGCCGGGCTGGCCATTGATGGGGGCTGTGGAGGGGGCCGGTGGCTGGTTGCTGACCGCGCCGGGCGCACCGGGCGGGGGCAGGGCGCCGTTGCCGTCGGCGGCTTCTATGGTCTGCTGGCTGCGCACAGCGCTGGGTTCGGTGCCCTGATTGGGTCGGTGCTGTTCCTGGGTCTGTTCGGTCATCGAGAAGTCGACGTCGGCGGTGACTTGGGCGCGCACGTTCTCGCGCCCGACCAAGGGCTCCAGCAGGTCCATGATGCGGCGCACGTAGACCTGCTCCAGCTGTTGTACGTACTGCAGCTGCTGGGTGTCGACGCTGCCGGCCTGGCCTTCTGCTGGGTTGGAGAGCAGGGCGCCGGTCTCATCGAGCACGCTGACCGCCTTGGGGTTCATCTCTGGCACGCTGCTGGCAACCAGGTGCACGATGCCTGCGATCTGGGCGCGGTCCAAAGTGCGCCCAGGGTGCAGGGTCAGCAGCACGCTGGCCGAGGGCTTTTGCTGCTCGCGGAAAAAGCCGTTCTGGTTGGGCAAGGCCAGGTGCACGCGCGCATCGGCCACCGACGACAGGGCCTGGATGGAGCGCGTCAGTTCGCCTTCAAGGCCACGCTGGAAACTCAGGCGTTCCTGAAACTGGGTCATGCCCAGGCGGTTGTTGTCCATCAGCTCGAAGCCGGTGATGGAGCCTTTGGGCAAGCCCTGCGAGGCCAGGCGCAACCGGGTGTCATGCACCTTGTCGGCCGGCACCAGGATGGCGCGGCCGCCGTCGGCGTGCTTGTAGGGCACGTTCAGCGTGGTCAGCTGGGCGATCACGGCGCCGCCGTCCTTGTCCGACAGATTGGCGAACAAGACCTTCCAGTCGGCTTGGCGGTTCATGTAGAAAGCCACCATCAGCACGGCCAGCAGCGCCAGGGCACCGCCCACCAGCGTGAATTTGCGGCGGTTGTCCAGGCGCGTGAAACCCTCCAGCAAGGCGTTCTGTGGCGCGGCGGGGCGAAGGTCGACTTCGGCAACGGCGGTGTTCATGGTGGCGATGATGAACCAAAAAAGACGGGGCAGGCCCGCGTTGGACGGATTATCAAAGTCGATCCGACCGAACTAAAGCCCGAAAAGGACGCGATTTCGTGGCTTTATCAAATTCAAGTTTTGGCGTCACCTGCCTACCATTGCGTCACCGAATTGGATCGACTTGGGAGCACCTCCATGGACATGCGCATCACCCCCTTGACGCCTCAGGCGTTGGGCGCCCTGGCCAAGGCGCGCCTGCAGCAGGCCGAAGGCACCGCCAACCCGGTCGCCGGCGGTGGATTTTCCGACGCCTTCAAGACCGCGCTGCAGTCCGTCAGCAAGGCCCAGAACGAGGCCAGCGAGATGCAGACCCAGGTGCAGATGGGCAACCCCAGCGTCAGCTTGGAAGAAACCATGCTGGCCATGCAGAAAGCCCAGATCGGCTTCCAGGCCACGCTGAACGTGCGCAACCGCATGGTGCAGGCCTACACCGACGTGATGAACATGCAGGTTTGATGTTTTGCAGCCCCAACAACAACGCCCGGCTTGACCGGGCGTTGTTGTTTGAAGGGGCCAGCCCCGGGAACGGGCTTGGCTGCTCAATGCAGCGTCACGCTGGGCAACTGGCTGGGCATCATGTCTTCCATGCTGCTCAGCCAGGGTTCGGCCAGACTGCGGATCTGCGCGTCATAGCGGAGGATGCTCAGCATGATGCGGTTTTTCTCGGCGCGCTGGTCGGCGCTCAGCACCTGGCTGCGCGACTCGTGGCGCAGCTGTTCGATCAGCACCGCGCAGGCGCCTTCGAGGCGCACCACTTCGTCCCAGTTTTCCATGCGCGCGGCGGTCAACATCTGCACGCTGGTGCTTTCAATGGCTTTGTAGTAGTCGATCAAGTTGTGGCTCATGGTCAGACTCCAGCAGGGGCGGCAACACGGCCGTAGGCCGCCACGCTGGCGTAGGCACCCACTGGGCGCCGGGGAGCGGCTGCGGAGGCCGCCTGGGTTGGGGCAGGCGTTGCGGCGGCAGGTGCCAGGTCGACCGGGCGCTGCGCCATGCTTTCGGGACGCATCTGTTGCCAGGCTTCCAGCAGAGGGGCGATCAGATCGACCACTTCCACCAGCATGCCCACATCATTTTTCGCATTGGCCTGGACCAACCGGATCACCGCGTAGTCGTAGAGGCTGGCCAGGTTGCCGGCGAGTTCGCCGCCATTGTCGTGGTCCAGGCTGGTGATCAGGCCTTCCTGGATGATGCGGATCGCGTGATCGATGTGCTTGATCTTGAGCTGCACGTCGCCTTGCTGGATGGCGCCGCGGGCCTTGTTGATGTTCTCGATCACCGCCTCGAACATCATGTTGACCAACTGGTGGGGGTCATTGGCTGCGGCCCGGGTTTGCAGTCCGACCGACTGGTAGGCCGATGCGGCATTCAAGCGATGTGGATTCATGGTGCCCGTCCTTGAGGAGTCTTTGCAACATTATCGGCAGAGTATGGGCCAACTTGACCGCGAATTGAAGTGGCAAAAGCCACCAAAGCCCCCCGCTTTTGTGCTCCGTGCTCCTCAAGATGTAAGCGAGCTGGCCGATAGGGATGGCGTTGGCGAGATACGCCGGATACCCCTTGGAAGGCCTGGAGATGACAAGCATAAACACCGTGTCCGCGCCGTCCGCGTCCTACGGCGGTGGCACGTCGGTCAGCCAGCCGGCGGGCGAGTCTGCCACGGCCGTTCTGGTGTCCAGTGCGCCCGCCCCGGGGACGGTATCGATTTCCGCCCAGGCCTATGCCCTGTCCAGCACGGCGGCGGTAGCGGACACCCTGGTCCCGCTGGTCACCAGTTTTTCGCCTGCCGACGGCAGCAGCGGCGCGCTGACCACGGCCAATGTGGTGCTCAAGTTCAACGAGGGCATCCAGCGTGGCAGCGGCCTGATCACTCTGAAGGACGGCAGTGGCAGGGTGGTCGAAACCTTCGATGCCGCCAGCAGCGACCGCATCACGATCACCGGTGACACGCTGAGCATCAACCCCACCAACGACCTGGCCTACAACACGCAGTACACCGTGGGCTTCGCCAAAGGCACGGTCCAGGACCTGGCCGGCAACCAGTTCGCGGGCGCCGGCAGCTATGACTTCCGCACCCGGATGGACACGGACGGGCCGACCGTGTCCCGTTTCTCACCAGCCGACGGTTCGACCGGCGCACTGACCACCGCCAACGTGGTGCTCAAGTTCAACGAGGCCGTCCAGCGCGGTTCCGGCGCGATCACGCTCAAAAACGCGGCGGGCCAGGTGGTCGAGGTGTTCGATGCCGCCAGCAGCGACCGCGTCACCGTCACCGGCGACACACTGAGCATCAACCCGACCCGGGACCTGGACTACAACACGCAGTATTTCGTCAGTTTCGGTGCCGGCACGGTCAAGGACACGCTGGGCAACGCCTTCAAGGGCACCAGCACCTACGATTTCCGAACCCGTGTCGACACCGACGGCCCGACCGTCACACGCTTCACGCCAGCCGACGGATCGACCGGCGCGCTGACCACGGCCAACGTGGTCCTCAAGTTCAATGAAGCCATCCAGCGTGGCGCCGGGCAGATTGTCCTGAAGAACGCGGCGGGACAGGTGATCGAGACCTTTGACGCAGCCCGCAGCGACCGCATCACCATCAGCAACGACACGCTGACCCTCAACCCCACCAAGGACCTGGACTACAACACGCAGTATTTCGTGAGCTTTGGCAGCGGCACGGTCAAGGACGCGCTGGGCAACGCCTTCAAGGGCACCAGCAGCTACGACTTCCGTACCCGGCGCGACACCGACGGCCCGACCGTCACCCGCTTCACCCCCGCCGATGGGTCGACCGGAGCCCTGACGACGGCCAACGTGATGCTCAAGTTCAACGAACCCATCCAGCGCGGCTCGGGGCTGATCACCCTGCGCACCGCAGCGGGCCAGGTGGTCGAGACCTTCGACGCCTCGCGCAGCGACCGCATCACCGTCACCAACGACACCCTGGTCATCAACCCGACGCAAGACCTGGCCTACAGCACCCAGTACTTCGTGAGCTTCGGTGCTGGTACGGTCAAGGACGTGCTGGGCAACGCATTCAAGGGTGTCAGCAGTTACGACTTCAAGACCCGGGCCGATACGGATGCGCCCAAGACGGTCCGCTTCATACCTGCCGACGGCGCCACTGGCGTGCTGCCCTCGGGCAACGTGAGCGTGAAATTCAACGAGACCGTGGTGCGTGGCACCGGGCTGATCACGCTGAAGACGGCGTCTGGCCAACTGGTTGAAACCTTCGACGCGGCGAGCAGCCGCGTCAGCGTTTCGGGCGACACGCTGACCGTCAACCCCACCCGGGACCTGGCCTACAACACCTCCTACGTGCTGTCGTTTGCCGCAGGCTCGGTCAAGGACGTGGCGGGCAACGCCTTTGCCGGCACCAGCAGCTACGACTTCCGCACCAAGATCGACACGGTGGCGCCGACCGTGGCCCGATTCACGCCCCCCGACGGGGCAACCGGCGTGGCCCTGGGCGCGAACGTGGTGGTCCGCTTCAACGAGGAGATCCGGCTGGGCACGGGCACGATTTCGCTGAAAACCGCCGCCGGCCAGCTGATCGAGCGTTTCGACGTCGCCAACAGCGCACGTGTCAGCGTCAATGCCGACACGTTGTCGATCAATCCGACCAGGGACCTGGGCTACAACACCCAGTACGTCGTCAGCTTCGACGCCGGCACGGTCAAGGATCTGGCCGGCAACGTGTTTGCCGGCACCGGCAGCTACGATTTCAAGACCCGGCTGGACACCGATGCGCCCACTGTCACCAGCTTTTCGCCGGTCGACGGGGCGGTGGGAGCCGAGGTCGCGACCAACCTGGTGCTCAGATTCAATGAGGCGGTGCAGCGTGGCACGGGAGTGATCACGATCAAGACCGCGGCTGGCCAACTCATCGAGAGCTTCAACGCAGCCACGAGCAACCGCATCTCCATCAGCAACGACACGTTCACGATCAACCCGACCCAGGACCTCGCGCACGACACCCAATACATCGTGAGCTTCGCGGCGGGCACGGTCAAGGACCTGGCCGGTAACAGCTTCGCAGGCACCAGCAGCTACGACTTCAAGACCAAGCCCGCGCCCGTGACACCGGTGGTCAGCCAGTTCCACATCGAAGTCGACTACAGCGGCGACCCGGCCTACCAGACCTATTTCAACCAGGCGGCGGCCATCTGGCAGAACGTCATCGTGGGTGACCTGCCCGACATCAACGGCATCGACGACATCCGGCTGACGGCGTCGGTGGTGAGCATAGACGGTGCTGGTGGCACGCTGGCGCAAGCTGGGCCGACACAACTGCGTGGCAGTACCTACCTGCCCTTCATGGGCAACATGCAGTTCGACAGCGCCGATGTCGCCAACATGGCGCAGTCGGGCACCTTGTTGCGTGTGATCCTGCATGAGATGGGGCATGCCCTGGGGCTGGGGTCCCTATGGTCGCTCAAGGGCCTGAACGCCACGCCTGGCCAGTACACCGGCGCTCAGGGGGTGGCGGCCTACCGAACCTTGTCGGGCAATGCGGCGGCGACCTTCGTGCCGCTGGAAACCCAGGGCGGATCGGGCACGGCCAACGTGCATTGGGCCGAAAGCGTGTTCGACCGCGAACTGATGACAGGTTATGCCGAGAGCAACAGCAACATGCCGCTGAGCCGTCTGACCATCGCAGGTCTGGCCGATCTGGGCTACACGGTCAACTTCCAGGCCGCCGAGGCCTATGCGTTGGGGCCCGCCTTGCAGGGTCTTTTCTTCGACGATCAAGCCTGAGTCTGAAGGCCGCGCGCAAGCAGGGGCGCTGCGGTCAGCCTTGCAGCAGCTGCAGCACGCCCTGCGGCACCTGGTTGGCCTGGGCCACCATGGCCGTGCCGGCCTGCTGCAGGATCTGCGCGCGCGACAGGGCCGCGGTTTCGGCCGCGAAGTCGGCGTCCATGATGCGGCTGCGGGAAGCGCTCAGGTTTTCCGAGGCCGTCGACAGGTTGGAGATAACCGATTCGAAGCGGTTCTGGATGGCACCGAAGGTGCTGCGCAGTCCACTGATCTTGGTCAGCGCCGAGTCGATGCGCACGATGGTTTCGTTGGACGAGGACACCGTCAGGACATTGGTGTCCGACAGGTTGCCCGAGTCCGGCAGCACCGGCACGCCGACCGATCCGAAGCCCATGCTGGCCGCCAGGTTGCCGTCGACCGTGATGGCGTAGTTGGACGACAGGCGCAGTTGACCGTCGACCACGTCGGCGGCGATGCCGGTCAGTTCGCGATTGATGATTTCGGCCAGCTGGTTGGGCGTGTAGTTGCCGGCCGGGAAGTCGTAGGTCTTCTGCTCCGTGCCCAGCCCGATGCTCACGCTGAAGTCGCCGGTGGCCAGCGTGATGGAGCCGCTGGCGGTGCCTGCGGTGCCGACGCCGTTGACGAAACCCGCGCTGTAGGCGGTGGGGTCGGCGTTGCTGATCGTGACGGCGGCAGAGCCGTTGGTGTTGTTGGTGATGGTGATGTCGTTGCCGCTGGTGTTGGTCACCGTGTAGCCGCTGCCCAGCTGGGTGCCGATGGCGGTGGCCAAGTCGGCCGCCGTGGCGTAGTTCTGGTCCAGGGTCACGGCGATGCCGTCCACCTGGAAGGTGGCGTTGGTCGAGGTGATGGCCGGTGCGCCAGCGGTGGACACCGGGGCCGTGGGCATGGTGGTGTCGGTGCCGCCGCCAATGGTGGAGGTGTTGGCCGCGTTGTCCACCTCGCTGTTGATCACCACCGCGGTCGACCCGGCACCGGTGCTGGTGCGACTGATGGTCATGTTGCCGCTGCCGTCGATGGCCACCGAGAACTGACCCGCCGCCGCCGCGTCCAGCTGGGTCTGGATGGCGGTTTGTGCGGCGCTGAAGGAGCCATAGTCCTGGTCGAGCACGATGTCGATGTCGGTGGCGCCGTTCTCGATCTGGAAGCCGCCGTTGTTGGCCGCCACGGAGGCGGTGCCGGCGTTGCCCGGGCTGTTATAGATGCCGCCGGCGTTGGCGGCCGCATCGGCGAGCGTGATCGCGATCGCTGCCGGGGCGGTGCCGTTGGTGATGGTGATCTGGTTGCCGGTGGCAACGGCCGTGTAGGTGGCGTAGGCGCCGCCTGCGGTCGTGAACTGGGTCGTGAGCGCGGCGGCCAGGCCGTTGGCGTCGGTGTAGTTCTGGTTCAAGGTCATCGCCAGACCGTCCACGCTGAAGGTGGCGTTGGCCGGGCCTGCGGTGGAGGTGCCGCCGGTGTTGGCGAAACCGGCGGTCAGGGCATTGGCATCCGAGTTCAGGATCTGGACGCCGGTGTTCGACCCCACATTGCTGAAGGTCAGCGTGCCGGCGTTGTTGGTCACGGTCACGTTGCTCAGGCCCGCGACCGCCTGGATCTGGCTTTGCACCGCGGCGGCCACTCCGGCCGCGCTGCCGTAGTCGGCGTTGAGCGTGATACCCACCGTCACGGCGCCGATCTTGACGTCGAACTGCGCCAGATCGCCAGCGCCAGAGAAGTCGCCAGCGTTGGCGCCGCCCAGCGCCGTGGCGTCGATCGGGCCCTGGGCGTTGAAGCCCGAGCGGTAGTCGAAGGCGGCAGCCGTGAACTGCACGTTGCCGGGGGTGCCCACCACCGTCGCGGTGCCGAAGTTCACGCTGTCCAGGGTGGTGGTCACGCGGCCACTGGTGGCGGGCGTGCCGCTGAGACCGAAGTTCAGCGTGCTGGCGGTCAGATCGATGGAGCCGCCGGTGGCGCCGCTGCCGATGGGCGACGACATGGTCATGGCGATTTCACCGATGGAGCGGGTGCGGGTGCTGGACGGCAGGTCCAGACCGATCACCTGCCCGGCGTCGGGGCCGACCTGGAAGGTGGCGTTGCCAAAGGTGCCATCCAGCAGCTTGCGGCCGTTGAAGGTGGTCTGCGAGGAGATGCGGTCCACCTCGGCCAGGCGCTGTTGCACTTCCTGGTTCAGGGCCACACGGTCGGAATCGCTGTTGGTGGCGTTGGCCGATTGCACCGCCAGCTCGCGGATGCGCTGCAGGTTGCTGGTCAGCTCGGCCAGCGCGCCTTCACCCACCTGGGCCAGCGAGATGCCGTCGTTGGCGTTGCGTATGGCCTGGTTGAGGCCCCGGATCTGGGTGGTGAAGCGCTCAGAGATCGCCAGGCCGGCGGCATCGTCTTTCGCGCTGTTCACTCGCAAGCCCGACGACAGGCGCTGCATGGCGACCGCGAGCGCACTCTGAGACATGTTCAGATTGCGCTGAGCGTTCAGCGACATGATGTTGGTGTTGATGGTTTGCGCCATGTTCGTACTCCGCAAGGGTGATACCGATGGCACAAATTCTGAAGTTTTCCCGCCCCGACAAAAGCGGAAGTAAAGGGGGGAAACCGGGCTTTATCCGGGCGTAAAAAAGCCTGCCCCGGTGCATGGCGGCAGGCTGTTGCGCTGGGCGCAAGCCGCTGGATCAGTTCGATTTCTGGCTGTTCCAGGTCGTGATTTGCTGGGTCACGTAGGCGTTCAGCGAATTCAGGCTGGCAATGGTCCCATCGAGCCGCGAGTATTGGGCCAGCAGCCGCGCCTCGGTGCGCTCGATCTTGTCGTTCATGCGCTCCTGATCCTTGGTATTGCGCTGGATCGCGTTCTGGATCGCAGTGTAGCGGCTGGCGACCCCGCCACTGGCGCTGAGCATGCCCTTGGAGAAGGATTCGATGCGCACCGCCAAGCCCCCAGCAGCGTTGCTGAAGAAGTCTTCCAGTTCCTGGGGGCTCTCAAGTGCTTTGGTCAGCTTGGTCTCGTCGATCTTGAGCGTGCCATCCAACTGGAAGGCCACCCCCATGTCGGACAGTCGGCCAAAGCTCGAGCTGGCGGGGCCTCGGTCCGAGAACAGCCGACGCAGCGCACCCTGCAGCCCGGTGGCGGTGGAGTCGCCCTGCAGCGTGCCAGCGGTGTCGGTGCCAGGCTCGTACTTGGTCATCTCGCGCAGGGCGGAACTCAGGGCGTTGTAGGACTGCACCAGGGCCGTGATGTTGGATTTGATGCTGGCCGTGTCCTGCGCGACCTTGACGTTGACGGCGCCGGTGGTGACCTGCAGGAAATTCAGCGTCACGCCGGGCACGGCATCGGTGAGGGTGTTGTTGGTCGAGGTCACCGCCACGCCATTGACGGTGGCCTGGGTGTTCAGGGCCTCCTGCGTGCGCGTCATGCCCGCCCCAGCCACGGCCGGGTTGTAGCGCAGGTCTTCCAGGTCGCTGGCACCGGTGCTGCGCAGCCGGAAAGCGGAGGCCACGCCGGTGGCGTCGGATTTCAGGATCATGCGCTCGCCGGAGGCGTCCTTGAGCACGGTGGCACTCACGCCGGCGTTGCTGGCGTTGATCTTGGCCACCACATCGGTCAGGTCGTCACCCGCGGCGATGTTGACGTTGACTGCCGCGGCGCTGCCAGCGGTGAAGCTGCTGCCACTCCAGGTGCCCAGGTCTATGGTCAGCTGGCCAGCGCCGAAGGTTTTGCCAGCGGTGAAGACATTCGATGCCGCCGCCTGCGCCTGCGCCAACTGGCTCACCTGGACACTGAAGCTGGTGGCCTGGGCGGTCGTGGTGTTGACCGAGCCCGACACCGCGGCCGTGTTGCTGGAGGAAAACGACAGGCCGTCCCAATTCGCAGGCTTGGCCAGTTTGGCCGCCTGGTCCTGCAGGTTGGCCATCTGGGATTTGAGCTGCCCAAAGGCTGACAGCTTGGCCTGGTAGCCGGTGGCTTGTGTGGTCAGCTGGGTCAGGGGCTTCTTCTCCAACTCCATGAGCTGGGAAACGATGCCCTTGATGTCCAGGCCGCTGCCTATGCCGGGTGCTGAAATCGCCATGTGTTGCTCCTCAAGTCAGCGGTCGGTCTGACTGCCTGCCACATCATGTCACCAATGACCGTGTCGCAAAAGCCGAAAAAGCGGGCCCGTTTTTAACCCGCCCCGCGGGGCCACCCCCGGCGGCGGGCACAAACCACC